>DMNL01000063.1 GCA_003452735.1 Spirochaetaceae bacterium | reverse complement strand
GCACCAGATCCTAAGTCTGGCGTGTCTGCCGTTCCACCACTCTCGCAATTTCATGCGAGGCGCATACTAGCGGAACCAAGCTTCTTCGTCAAGGCCCAAAATCAATTGAAAAACTTCGGCCTTTATGAGCCGCGAAGGGTTCGAACCTTCGACCCGCAGATTAAGAGTCTGCTGCTCTGCCAGCTGAGCTAGCGGCCCATATATGCAAAAACATGCGTCCGGCAGGACTCGAACCTGCGGCCTACGGATTCGAAGTCCGTCGCTCTATCCAGCTGAGCTACGAACGCGCAATTAGATTTAGGCCCAAGACCTGTAAGGTGTCGGGCTCGGGTGGGTGATGGGGATCGAACCCACGACAACCAGATCCACAGTCTGGCACTCTACCACCTGAGCTACACCCACCGTGTAATTGGCGATGCTTACAATGCCGAAATAAATCGAGACTGTCAAGAGGGGCTATTCACCAATAAGAATATACGTTTTTCAAGTAATTCCTTGCGCTTTCAGCCATTTCGTGTATAGTATCCGGAGAAAGAGGTGGCTTAGTGTATTTCCATGCCGGATGGTATCGAGTGATATGAAGAGGTATCTCAGTCGAAAGCGAGGCGATAAAACTTGAGATCTCTTCAATTTGTGCAATTGAATCGAGAACTCCTGGAACAGCAAGAGATGTAACCTCAATATGGCAGAGTTCAAAAGCAACCTTTATGAAATTCTTGATAACCTTTATTTCTCCTCCAAGCAATTTTCGGTAGATGAGAGGATCGGCTGTCTTTAAGTCGACATTTGCAGCATCTGTATGGGTAAGGATATGTCGAGCTGGTTCATCAAGTGCATTTCCATTTGTCACGAGGATCGTTTTTAGACCTCGGCTATGTGCTATCTGCATCGCCTCTATGACATATTCTATGTGCAATAATGGTTCGGAATAGGTAAAGCTTATAGATGGGCAACCCGATGCTAGAGCTAGCTCTATAAGTCTATCTGGCTCAATGATTTGTTTTTGAATATATGCAGGTGGAGGATGAGCAATCTCCCAATTCTGACAAAATGGGCAATCCATTGTACAGTTCCAAAATCCTACAGAAAAGGTTGACGTTCCGGGCATAAATCGCTTTAAGGGTTTTTTCTCGATAGGATCTATTGCAATAGAAGAAATCCATGCATAAAAGGGAAGAATCATCTTGCCAGACCGATTTTGGCGGGCATTACAGTGCCCTCTTGTTTCATTTTGGATTATGCATGCATGAGCGCATAGAATGCATTGTATTCTTGAGTTATCTAAGCTTCTCCAGTATCTCGCCCTATCTGCAGAAAGCCCATTGTCTATCATCAATCTCTCTTGCTAAGAAGTCTTGAAATGCTATGAGTATCAAAAGGTCTGTATTCCTTATCGTTTACTTCGAAAGGTTCGAATCGCACTGCAATTGCCCGCCTCCTTATCCAGATCCGGAATGTGCTGATCGCAGTACCATTGAGGTCAATAGTTGAGGGAAGCTCATCTAAAGCTTGCACATCTCGGGTTTTAATCTCAATAATCTCACCTTCCTTGAACCATGGCATGTTTTTTTGTTCGTGAAGCAAAAGTATAAGAAATTTTTCTTTATCATAGGGGTGTTTCTTTATGGAACCTACAAATGGAACAGCATCAAAGGCGGGATGCTCTCGATATCTTACAATATCAGATACATCCTCAAGCATCTCCAAATCTTCCGCGTCAAAATAGCTAGAAATACTCAAGGCAATCCTCCTTAGTGATTCTGTTTAATATTATAAATGATTTATGTTACTTTGTATTACATAATTTTTTCTTTTAGTATCCAGAATTGCCCAGATGAAAAGCAATCCAACGAAATCAGCACAAACCCAAGCAAACCAGTCTCCAAAATTCAAATAAAAAGTAAAACGAGATTCATAAATAGGAACATCTACCACCATGGAAGCGTTAATGAATTGGGGCAATTCAGCTATATTTCTTCCATCGGAACCAATGACGCAGGTGACTCCTGAGTTGGTCGAACGCACAAGTGCCCGCCTTGTTTCAATTGCTCTAAGCCGCGCTACAGCATAATGCTGAATTTGGGCGCTTTTTGTCCTAGACCATGAATCGTTTGTTAGATTTATCAATAAATCTGCGCCCCGATGGATAAAATCTCTGCATAACTCGGAAAAGGCATCCTCGAAGCATATAGGCGTCGCAAATCGAATGGTAGGCAAGGTATTCATACCATTCATACCATCATCTCTATTTTTTGGGCTCAATGCAAATATTACTTCTTCATTTCCCATTACCCAACCGCTTTCAAGTCCTATTACATTTTGAATAAAAGAGCGAAACCAAGAAAATTCCCAGAAGGGAATGGCTTCTGCAAACGGTACGGGATGTATTTTTGCGTATGTTTCGCCGATTTTACCTGTAGGATAAATAATACCAACTGAATTGGATGCTTCATTGGTATCCCAATTCCAGACCACTGGGAGGCCAGTCAGCAATGGAATATTAGCATTCCGCAGAAAAGGCAATAGAGGTTCTTCTGGAGGATTATGTTCAAACCAAGATTGGAAATCCTTATAAGGACGCCTTAGGCTTGTTTCGCTGAATACTATGAGGTCAGGCATTGCGCCTTTTTCTTCTTGGATTGATTTCAAAGCCTCTTTAGCTACTTTTATATTAGCGTATAGAGCTTCGTTCTCTCCCGATATCCATGGATCTGTGTTCTGTTGGCAGAGCAGAAGGCGCAATGTTGCCCTGATGGGAATAGGCCTAGAAATTGTTAAAGCACCATAAAGAAGTAGTATTATAGCCCAGGTACCGGCTATTGTAGGCCAACGAAAACAACTTTTTAAGGGGCTCATTTTGCGTGTTTTTTGCAAAATAAGTTCTGAGGTTGCTGATGAACATAAGGCTAAGAAAGCAGAAATACCATAGACGCCCCAGAGGTCAGCTGTCTGCAGCATAATCGGAAGCCCAGTAAAGGAGTAAGCCAGAAGCCCCCAAGGATACCCTAGAAAGCCAGTAGATTTTGCAAACTCTAGAGCTGCCCATGCTAGGGCGAATGCAAGAGGTCTACAGCCATCCGTATGGTGCAAAAAAAAACATCCATACATAAGGGCTACTCCATATATTACTGCATAAGCGATGGTTGTAGTCCCTAGAGTCCAAAATGCAAAGTTCTTATAGAAAAAAAGCCAATAGCTTGTCAGCGCATGATAAAGTGCTCCAAAAAGAGCGCCAATAAGGCTTGCTTCTTCTAGTTTTTCAGTATCAACAAGTGCCATATAAAGTGGCACGAGGCAGAAGAGGCCGAAAAACCAATTCCCATACAAGAAAAGTTCATTTGGCTGAGCAAGCGCAGCAAATAAAGCAGCTAAAAATGCCCATAGCAGGCGAATCCAGAAAGGTGTTGAAAAAGAACTGAGATTTTCGGGCTTTAAGATATTATGTCGATGCAGCCCCTTGGCTAATTCATTCATAATAAAATCAGTATAAGCGAAAGATCTTTTTGACTAAAGAGCTAGAGCAGATTTTTTCCATTGACTGTTGAAGTAAAACTGCATTAAATTAAAATTTATGCCAAATGCGGTCTTTGCAGGAAGCTTTGATCCTCCAACCTCTGGCCACCTCGATGTAATCAAGAGTGCCCTTAGCATATTCGACGGTCTTTATGTTGTTGTTGCCATCAACCCTGAAAAGGATGGATTGTTCACTATTGATGAGCGTATCGAAATGCTCAATGCCATGAACAGATTCGGTCAACGAATGAAGGTATGTAAATGGGATGGTCTAGTGACTGATTTTGCTAGTCAACATGGATGCACAGTGCTCGTGCGCGGACTCCGCAATGCTGCTGAATTGCCTTATGAGTCCACTATGGCCTACATGAACCAAAGACTCGATCCTTCCATAAAGACAGTTTTTTTCCTCTATGATGCTGAACATGTAGATATAAGCTCTACACTTGTGCGTGATCTTGTATCGCATAGTAGGCTTCCTAATGATATCGTACCAGAAGAAGTTGAAATGGTTCTTAGGCAGATATTACAGAGAAGAGGGCAACCCCTTTCATAACTTGCGCAAATAATATATGTTTAACGACTGCGAGCATGTCTATCTTGACATTTTTATAAATTTTGTATAATTTGGCATGCAATTATCATGCCGATATTGAATAATTATGAGGTTCTACCATGGCTGTACCGAAATTTAGGACGTCTAAAGCAAGGACGAGAAGACGCCGTTCCATCAACATGAAACTCAACCCACCAGCTGTCGTACATTGCAGTAATTGTGGAAACCCAGTTATGTTGCATAGGGTTTGTCCAAAATGCGGTTTTTACAGGGGTCGGCAAGTAATTACCCCTGAATCTAAATAAGGAGTCTTCCAATGGATGAGCAAGAGCTATTTGAGAAAATCAAGAAGATTATTGCTGACAAGCTCGAAGTAGATGAAAGCAAGATCACAATGGATGCAAGTTTCCGCCAAGATCTTGGTGCTGATTCTCTAGACACCTATGAGCTCGTTTATGGCATCGAAGAAGAATTGAGTATTCAGATTCCAGACGAGAAGGCGAATGAATTTGAAACCGTAAAAGATGCCTTTGAATTTATCAAGACCCAGGTAAAATAAAAAGACGAGCGAAGGCGTGAAGCAAAAAGATCACTCATGGCTAAGCTCCGGACAAGAGATCTCTCCTTCACGCTACAGCGCTTTGCTGTTCTTTCAAGAAGCCACAGGCATTTCTTTTCACGATATTACACTCCTTGATATAGCTCTTACACATAGCTCTTCTGTAAACGAGAATTCTTCAAATAGACAAGACAATGAGCGCTTAGAATTTTTAGGGGACAGTGTTCTTAGTCTATGCATATCTCACATTCTATATGAAAATCTTCCTGATAAAAATGAAGGCGAATTGGCCCATATGAAGAATGTCTTGGTATCCGAAACATCTCTAGCATCAATCGCAATGTCTCTCAATATTGGGGAATTTCTTGTTCTTGGAAAGGGAGAGGAGATGAGCGGAGGACGAATGAAGCCAGCTATTCTAGCCGATGCTACCGAAGCACTTCTTGGCGCTTACTACCTGGACATGGGGATAATACCAACTAAGGAATTCATATCAAGGCTATTTAAGAGTAAGCTCGAAGAGCTTCGAAAAACACCAAGCAAGGACTTCAAGTCCATAATTCAAGAATATGCGCAAAAGCTTGGTATTGAAATCCCTTCATATCTGGTCATAAAAATCGAAGGGCCAGAACATGCTCGGCATTTTTTTGTCTCCTGTGTTATCGATGGCGAAACCTTTGGCCCTCTGGAAGGAATGTCAAAAAAAGAAGCCGAGCAGCGAGTTGCCCAGCATATATTCGAAGTGCTGCATAATAGAAATGCCGAGACTGCTAGACTTCTAGATTTGGTGGCTGGAGGAAGTTCTGAGGCTGACAAGGATATATAAAGGCCTAGTATCTAATCAAATCTTCCAAAATACTTAGCTTTTGCTATCTCTAGAAGCTTTTCTTTCGTATTCAAAGCTGGGTCTTCGAGCACAGTATCCAAGAGCTCAGATAGAACTTCGCCCATTTGTTTGCCGCGAGGAATCCCAATTCTAGCAAGATTTTCTCCATTAATTGCCAGATCTTTGAGTGAAAGAGCTTGTTTTTCTTCTAGAATTCGATCAATTCTTGCTTTGAATTCTGACAGAGCTGGCCAGGATATGGGTTTTCCTGTGGTTGCAGTCGTATCAGCCAATCGAAGGGCAAATAGATCAGGAATCGTGGAAAATCCAACACGAGCGATGAATCTTCGGATGGCTGCATCTGTCCAATTTGGTTCGTAGTCGAACATATGGTAACGTACAAGGTGGCAAACCTTGTCGATAACACGATTTGGATACTTGAGTCGCATAAGAGCCTGTCTGGCAATTCTTTCTGACTCTATCTCATGTCGATAAAAGCTTACAGTTTCATTTTCAGTACGATAGCAAACTGGTTTGCCGATATCATGCAAGAGGGCCGCGAGACGTAGAGTAAGTAGCCGTTCTTCTTCTAGATTATCCGGAATGACTGCATCCAGGGTCGAAAGCAGGTGTTCGTAGACATCCTTCTCGCAATGATTCGGCTGAGGTATTCCTTTGCAGTCTTTTAATTCCGGAATTATTTCTTCTATTAGCCCGGTTTCCGATAGAATTCGTAAACCAATCGAAGGCTTGGCTGTCAATATTATCTTGGAGAATTCGTCGCGAATCCTCTCCGCAGAAACTCTCGAAAGGTTGCTGGAGCAAGAAGTAATCGCAGCAAGGGTATTTGGTTCAATGGCAAATTCCAGCTGGGCGGAAAAACGTATTGCGCGTATTGTCCTAAGGCCATCCTCTTGGAATCGCTCTATAGGATTTCCGACTGCACGGATAATCTTATTTTTTAGGTCCTTTTTCCCATCGAATGGATCGATGAATATATTGCGAACTAAATCGATGGCCATTGCATTGATAGTAAAATCCCTTCTCGAGAGATCCTGGGTTATATCGTCGACAAAGGTGACGCTGTCTGGATGTCTACCATCAGAATAATCAGCCTCTTTTCGAAGCGTTGTTATTTCTATTTTATATCTACGTGAACGAGAAATAATAGTTATAGTACCATGTTTTATCCCAGTAGGTATGGCAAAAGGGAATAACATCATACATTCTTCGGGAGTAGCATCAGTCGCGATATCGTAATCTATCACAGGTCTTTTGAGAAATGAATCGCGGACTGCACCACCAACCAGGAATGCCTTTTTCCCACTTTGGATGATTCTGTCTGCGATTCTACGGACCTCTGGATCGATACTGGGGATTATCATATCTGCCTTTGGAGTGTATCTTAGGCTTCAGCTCTATGTCTATGAGGAAGCTAATATGAAAGCCCTTATTGTGACTGGTGGCGATAATCCTCCTTCATCTGTGATTCGGCATCTTTCCGAGAATAGCGATATTGTTATAGCAGCAGATGCCGGACTTGAGATATGTATAAAGGCCGGTATAGAGCCTCATATTGCTATAGGAGATTTCGATAGTGTAGATCCTGCAATATTATCCCAGCTTTCAACAGAAAAGATTTTTCGCTTTCCAGAAGAAAAGGATTATTCTGATACCGAGCTTGCAATTGATGCAGCGCATCGCTATGGTGCAAAAGATATAATCCTTGCGGGAGGCGGAGCAGGGCGTCTTGATCATCTGCTCGCTATAAGAGCTCTTTTTGAGCGCAAGGACCCTATTAAAGAGTGGCATACTGCACACGAGAGTGCTTTTCTCGTCGATCGCGGCTTTAAGTTGCAGGCTTCTATGCCAATAAATAGTGTCGTCTCTGTTTTTCCTCTCTCTGAAGGAGCCTTGGGCATGCGATCGAATGGGCTTAAATGGCCATTGGATGGCCTGAAATGGGACTGCAGCGAATTTGGCTTAAGCAATAAGACGATCTCCGAAGAGATAGAGATCTATTCTGGAGAAAAGCCTATTCTTGTGATTTTGCCTCTTGATCTTAAGATTTCTATATCACAGGATTGCTAGATTACTGAATATCTCTTTTAATTGTTGGAGGGTATCCTTTGGATCTTGTACTAGTACACGGGATCCAGCTATGAGCTCTACAATACCTATTTCTCTCGGATAACGAGGTATAATGTGCATGTGTAGATGCTCTATGCTAGCTCCAGCTGACAAGCCCATATTATAGCCAATGTTATAGGCTGAGGGGCTTGCATATTTATCAAGTGCTTCTAGGCATGTTTTAGTTAGCTTATCTAATTCTTTCTCTTCTTCATCGGAGTATTCCCGAATATCCACAATATGCCTTTTAGGGAATACAATCAAATGCCCAGGATTATAGGGGTAGAGATTTATAGATACAATGAAATGCTCAGTCTCATGTACCACGAGTTTTTCTACTTCCTTGGAATCGTCGCGGACAAGACATAGTATACAGCCCTTTGGTCTTTTGCCTTGTAGATAGCCAATTTTTTTAAAGTTAAAGAGATATTCCATATTGAAGTATGATATATTAGCATTATGGAAAACAAAAGCGGTTCAGAATCGCAATCTGCTTTTATACATACTCTTAAGAAGCTTCTGAATTTTGCAGTGACTATTATTATTATCTTCTTAGTTAGCAGTTTCGTTATGTTGTTCTTTGACAGATCTAATGAATACAACGTTATATGGAGATCAATATATGAAAAATGCAATATCTTTCTCCTTGCTGTGAGTCTCTTTAATATGACAAGCATGATAGCTCTAAAGATAGCGGGGAAGGATCGTTTCTCTATTGGGCGTTTCATTTTTCAGTTCTTTCTTCTTGTTTTTGCCATTGCGGCCTTAATGCTGAATATTTTTGCAAAAAGCATCCGGATCTATTGAATCCTAATTGCTAACGAGGTTCTGCTAGCACCAAAGCTGATTGTTTTCAATTCTTGCATAGAAAGACATGGAAATGTATAGTAATTCAAATCTAGGAAAGCCTAAAGAATTATAAACAGAGATTGATCAGGAGGAATAATGTCCGTTAGAGTGCGCTATGCGCCATCCCCTACAGGAAATCAACATATCGGCGGTGTAAGAACAGCGTTGATCAACTATCTATTTGCAAAATCTCAGGGCGGAACCTTTATATTGCGCCTGGAGGATACAGATCGAACCCGTTATTCACAGGAATATGTGCAAAATCTCTACGAAACATTCAGGTGGCTTGGGTTTTATTGGGACGAAGGTCCTGATGTCGGTGGTTCTAAGGGACCTTATGTGCAATCTGAAAGAATCGATCTATATAGAAGGTATGCAGAAGAGCTTGTCTTTATGGACAAGGCCTATTATTGTTTCTGCGATTCTGAGCGCCTCGAGAAGCTTCGCCAAGAGCAGGTCGCTCAGAAAAAAGATGAGATAGGCTATGATCGCCATTGCCGCTATATCGCAGAAGAAGAGAGAGCACGCAACCTCGCAGAAGCAAGACCCTATGTAATCAGACTAAAGATTCCGCTTCATGGAATTACTGTTTTTCATGATGCTCTTCTTGGCCAGATAGAATGGAAAAATGAAGATATAAGCCCGGACCCAGTTCTCTTAAAGTCTGACGGTTTCCCAACCTATCATTTGGCAAATGTGATAGATGATCATCTAATGGGAATTACACATATAATGCGTGCTCAGGAATGGATTCCTTCGGCTCCTATGCACAAGATCATGTATGATGCTCTTGGTTGGGAGATGCCAGAGCTCTGTCATCTTCCTATGGTTCTGGGTCCGGACGGTCATAAGCTTTCGAAGCGGCATGGAGCCACGGCAGTGAATGAATTTAAAAAAGCAGGCTATCTTCCTGAAGCGCTCATCAATTATATCGCTTTGCTCGGATGTTCATACGAAGATGGTCGAGATATATATAGTTTAGATGAGCTTGTCCGCCTATTTAGAATAGACCGGCTCAACAAGGCGCCAGCGGTATTCGACTACCAAAAATTGGAATGGTTCAATGGCCAATATATTCGTATGAAAAGCGATAAAGAGTTGGCAGAGCTTATCCGTCCGTATTTGATCAGTGCCGGCCTGCGAAAAGAAGAAGATCCTCAAAAAGATCAAATGGAGCTGGCTGCGATTCCATTCATCAAAGAAAGACTTAAGCTGCTTGGAGACTCGCCTGCGATCATGTCTTACCTTTATAAACGTCTAGATATGCCTGCAGCAGAAGAATTTGTTCCCAAAAAAGCTAGCATCGACGAAGCAATAATGTATCTTGAAGAATGTAGATCGATCCTCGAGAGCTCGAATCTCGACGATCTTCCTGCTATTGAGGAAAAATTTAGAGAACGCGCTACAGTCATAGGAAAGAAACTAGGAGACATTCTGATGCCTTTAAGGGTAGCTATAACATATTCCCGTGTCAGCCCGCCTCTATTCGAATCGATGCGGATCCTTGGCAAGGATGAATGCATTAAAAGAATCGAGGCTGCAGTAGCCTATCTGCGAGGAGCTTGACCTAGCCATTCAATCCAAGCGATATTTCGCTTACTGTGCCTCTGAAGCGCAGCAAGGAGAGTTATATCATGTCTGAATTAGTCGAAAAACCCGAATACCTTGATTTTATCCGTGAGGCGGTTGCTGAGGATTTGCGCACCGGAAGATACAAAGAAGTCCGTACTAGATTCCCGCCAGAACCTAATGGATGGCTTCATATAGGCCATGCTAAAGCACTTTTCGTAGATTTTGGCGTAGCTCAGGACTTTGGTGGCAAATGCAATCTGCGAATGGACGACACAAATCCAGAGAAAGAAGATATGGAGTATGTAGAAGCAATCAAAAGAGATATCAAATGGCTAGGCTTTGACTGGGAAGATAGGCTTTTTTTTGCTTCTGATTACTATGAGAAACTATATGAGTTAGCCTGTAAACTTATCAAAAAAGGCCTTGCTTATGTCGACGATCTAGATGAAGAACAAATCAAAGAATTTCGAGGCACAAATGTGCCGGATAAGAATAATATTACCTATACTCCTCCTGGTCGAAATAGTCCATGGAGAGATCGTTCTCCTGAGGAGAATCTTGATCTATTCGAAAGGATGCGCGTTGGGGAATTTGCTGATGGTTCAAAGACTCTGCGCGCAAAGATCGATATGGCTCATCCTAATCTCCTCATGCGCGACCCTGTAATGTACAGAATTAGAAGAATTCCTCATTATAGGACAGGAACAAAATGGTGCATTTATCCAATGTACGATTTTGCTCACCCTCTCTCCGACGCCATTGAAGGAATAACCCATTCTCTATGCTCCCTAGAGTACGAGATTCATAGACCCTTGTATGAGTGGTTTATTCAAAACTGCGAAGTATTTCCTAGTCGTCAAATTGAGTTTGCTCGTCTTAACCTCTCTCATACCGTACTCTCCAAGCGCTGGTTGCTTCAACTTGTCAGAGAAAAGAAGGTCAAAGGTTGGGACGATCCGCGCATGCCCACTATTGCTGGAATGCGCAGGCGTGGATATCCTGCAGCGGGAATCAGGGATTTTCTAGGAAGAATAGGGATTGCAAAGACAGATTCCCTCGTGGATATTCAGCTATTAGAGCATTGTATACGCGAAGAATTAAATACACATGCAAATCGTTATATGGCTGTTATAAATCCCGTGAAGCTTGTCATAGAAAACTGGCCAGAAGGGAAAATCGAATGGCTAGAAGCTGTCAATAATCCAGAGGATCCTTCTGCAGGAATAAGAAAGATTCCTTTTAGTAGTACTCTCTACATAGATCGAGATGATTTTAGAGAAGTGCCTCCGCCCAAATATTATAGACTTTATCCTGGCAATCAGGTTCGATTGCGCTATGGCTATATTGTTACTTGTACTGGTTTTGAAAAAAACCCAACCAGTGGAGAAATCGAGAAGATAAGATGCGTCTATGACCCCAATACAAGGGGTGGAGATGCACCCGACAATAGAAAAGTAAAAGGCACTATTCAATGGGTTTGCGCTATCCACGCAATCCCTATTGAGGCTAGGCTATACGATCATCTCTTCGAAGCGGAACGCCCAATGGAAGTGCCTGAAGGTAAGACCTTTTTTGACAATCTCTCTGATCACTCACTTACAATCGAATCCCGAGCAGTAGCCGAGCCAGCGGTAGTCGAAATTGAAAAAGGTCAAACAGTACAATTCGAAAGAATAGGGTATTTTTGCAAGGACCCCGAGTCAACAAGCAGTTTGGCCGTTTTTAATCGTACTGTAACTTTGAGGGATACTTGGGCAAAAATCGAAAAGAAATTTCAGGAAAAGCCTCATTAATTCCATGGTCCTCAATAATTAAGCCATGATATTCCAGCAAAGGAGACAAGATTTATGTCAGAGACTACAGTAACTATGGAAAAGATCGTTTCCCTCGCAAAACGTCGAGGTTTTGTATTTCAATCCTCAGAGATATATGGCGGCCTTTCGGGAGCCTGGGATTATGGTCCTCAAGGAATCGAGCTAAAAAATAGAATCGCTCGATTCTGGTGGAAAGAAATGACCCAGATGCATGATAATATAGTGGGTCTTGATGCAGCCATTCTTATGCACCCCAGGGTATGGGAAGCTTCTGGACATGTCGAAAACTTCACAGATCCTCTTGTAGACTGCAAAAAATGCAAAGGACGCTTCAGGGCGGATCAGATTCCTCCCGAGAATCTTGCTGAAAAAAAATGCCCAGACTGTGGCGGCGAGCTAACCGATACTCGCAAATTCAATCTCATGTTCAAGACTAATTTAGGCCCAGTGGAAGATGAATCTGGCCTTGTCTACCTGCGACCTGAAACGGCGCAAGGTATATATGTAAACTTTAAGAATGTTCAGCAGTCCAATCGCATGAAGATTCCATTCGGCATTGCACAGATTGGAAAAGCTTTTCGCAATGAGATAGTCACAAAGAATTTTATATTCAGGACTTGTGAATTTGAACAGATGGAAATGCAATTCTTTGTTAAGCCAGGTACAGACGAAGATTGGTTCGAATATTGGCGTGCAGAGCGCTGGAGCTATTACAAGAAAATGGGCGTAAATATGAAGAAATTGCGATGGCATCGCCATGGAGCCGATGAGTTAGCTCACTACGCCAAAGATGCCTATGATATCGAATATGAGTTCCCAATGGGCTTCAAAGAACTCGAAGGAGTGCATAATCGCACTGATTACGATTTGAGTCGCCATCAGCAATATTCGGGAAAAGATCTGCAATATATCGACCAAGACAGCGGAAATGAACGCTATATTCCATACATCATAGAGACGAGCGCTGGTCTTACTCGGCAGCTTCTCATGTTGCTCTGCGATTCTTACGAAGAACAGAAGATATCCGATAAAGGAAATGAAGATGATTGGCGCACAGTGCTGCATTTTCATCCAATTTTAGCTCCTATTACGGTCGCGGTTCTGCCCCTTATGAAAAAAGATGGTCTAGCTGAGCTTGCTCAGAATATTCGGATAGAATTAAAAGATGATTTTGTAACAGATTATGATCAAGCAGGCGCCATTGGTCGACGTTATCGACGGCAGGATGAAATTGGCACACCTTTCTGCATAACTATCGATTACCAAACAAAAGAAGACAACAGTGTAACAGTTCGAGATAGGGATAGCATGCTTCAAGAAAGAGTATCCCGTGCTAATCTAACATCGTACATACAGCAAAAGATAAAGAGCTATAATACCGCCTCAATCTGACTGAAATAGGGAAGAAAAATCCAAAGATCAAAAAATGTCCCCGTGATAGCGCGGTATTTCGGGGACATTCCATGCGTTTTAATACTTCCTAGAATTCTTAAAAGCGATTCATTTACCTAGAACGGCATCCTTACAGGGTTTTGCTACAGTAATCTTGATCACATTCCGCGCGGGAATTGTGATCTGTTCTCCTGTTGCTGGATTACGTCCAACCTTGGCTTTGCGATGGACAACTTTCATAATTGCTATGCCTGGGATAGTAAACTTTTTATTCTTCTTTGCTTCTGAATAAGCGAGTTTGGCAAGTTCATCTAGCACAAGATTGATGTCCTTCTTAGTAAAGCCTGTCGACTTTGCTAATGCATCAATAATCTCGACCTTGGTCATTGGTTTTCCTGTCGATGGCATATTCTTCTCCTTTTCTTCGAAAATGGCGGTTCGACATAATAAAGAGCCGTCGCAAATATGCATAAAGCATATTTATGTATTTATTTTACCACAATTATGTTCCTTGTCTAGATTTGGTATTGAAAAGGGTGCACGACAAATTTGTGATGATTTTTCTAAGGTAAGATAAAAGAAAGACTTGCCTTTTCTATCTGATAATATATTATCTTATCAGATATGAGGAGGCATTTATGACAAATCAGAATGAGTCGTTGGATGAACTTGTGGAGAAAAAGAAAGTAGTGCTAGGAGAAATAGGAAAGCTTCCTGTCTTCCGTCCGGGAACCCTCGAAGCAGCATATAGGAAATGTGGCAAGCCCAACTGCCACTGTGCGCGGCCTGGTGCACAAGGCCATGGACCGGTCTGGATTCTTACAAGAAAAGTGAAGAACAAAACCGTGTCGAAGGTGATCAAGAAGGACACAGTGGAGTCGACGCACGAACAGATTCAAAGCTACCATGAGTTTCAGGAGCTCATACGCGAGTATGTGGAGACGAATGTGAAAATCTGTGACAAGCTGTTGGAGCAGCCTAAAGTAGACGGCCTCAGTGAGGCTGAAAAAGGGGGCTCGTAGCCCTCATCAATGAAGAAACCGAGCATGAATTTGATAAGCTCATGCAAGGGAAGAGTAGGCTTGGGTTTATGGAGCTAGAATCGAGTATGCGAGCGGCTGCACTGAAGGTTGCCGGCAAGCTTTTAGAAGCCAAGCTCAATGAGGACACAAGCGATTACCATGGACAAGCATATCGCTGTTCCTGTGGAGGGACAGCGGTCTATCGAGGGCGACGGGCAAAGACCTTTGTTACTGTGGTGGGAGAGATTACGCTCGAACGGGCATATTACTATTGTCATGAGTGTGGCAATGGTTTTTATCCTCGCGATAAGGAACTTGGGCTCACCTTGGGGTTTCTATCGCCAGGAGTAGAAAAGATGGTAGGAGCAAGTGCTGCCATGGTGAGTTTCGAGGAGAGCCACAAGCTCTTACAGGAATTAGCAAATGTTGAGGTAGAGACAAAAGAGATCGAGCGCACTGCGGAAAGCTTAGGGAAGGATATTGCAGAGGATGAATGCTCCTATGTTCCTGTGAGAGAGGCAGTACAAAAAACTATGTACCTTGGGCTTGATGGCACCGGGATACCGATGCGCCATGAGGCAGTTGAAGGTCGAGTAGGCAAGCAGCCTGATGGCACAGCGAAGACGCGGGAAGTGAAGCTCGTCTGTGTATGGACTGCAGAGAGTAAAGATAAGGAAGGTAATCCAATACGGGATAAGGGCTCTGTGAGCTATAACGCGGCCATTGAGAGTGCAGCCTATGTGGAAAAGGATGAAAGTCCTTCGGAGTTTGCCCTCCGAGTTGAACGGGAAGCCCGTCGGACTGGCTTTGAGAATGCCCCTAGGCAGGTGATCATTGGTGATGGCGCGAAATGGATATGGGCGCTTGCGTATGAACTCTTTCCTCATGGCATTCAGATTGTCGATCTCTATCATGCCCTAGAAACAGTCTCTACCGTCGCAAAAAAGATATTTGGAGTAGAGAGCGAACTGGGTGAGCAAAAAGCTCAAAGCTGGCGAGCGCTCATTGAAAGAGGAGCGATTGATGAGATCATCGAAGCACTCACTTCCTTTGAGGAAAAGCATCCTGAGGCTACTACCTGCATACATTATCTTGAGACGAATCGAGATAGAATGCGCTACCCACTCTTTCGCCGTCTTGGCCTCTGCGTCTCGAGCGGCGTAGAGGAAGCTGGCTGTAAAGTCGCCATAGGAACCAGGCTTAAGCGAGCAGGGATGCATTGGACTGTCGAAGGTGCTAATGCCATTATTGCGCTGCGCTGCAACAGACTCAGCCGCCGTGATGAGGAGTATTGGGCTCGAAGAAATGCTGCTTAGCTACCTTTGCACAAAATTGTCGTACACCCTATTGAAAACTTGTGGTATTTCTCACTTTTTGGAAGAAGAAATGACTTTTTTAGAAATACAACAATAGAATAACTTGAGCAAGCGCCAATTTCATCCTATACTGCAAAACTTAAAGGAGCATTTTTCATGAACAGAGCGCTCGAGATCTTGAAAGAACGCGGTTTTGTGCAGCAATGCAGCGATCTGGAAGGGCTTTCCAATCTTATGGACGAAGGGCCAATAACCTTCTACATAGGAACTGATCCAACAGGTCCTTCTCTCCATATAGGTCATATGGTTCCGTTTTTTGCAATGCGCCATCTAAGAGATGCAGGCCATCGTGGCATAGCGCTTCTAGGGGGTGGGACAGCTCGCATCGGAGATCCCTCAGGCAAAACCGAGATGAGGAAACTAATTTCCTATGAAGAAATAGATGCTAATACTGAAAGATTTATAGATCAGCTCGATCGTTTTATCCATTTCGATGGCGTCAATGCACTTACAGCTAACAATAAGGATTGGTTATCCAATCTCAATTACATCGAATTTTTGCGCGACATAGGTCGCCATTTTTCGGTGAATAGGATGCTCTCCTTTGAAAGCTATAGAATGCGACTGGAGACAGGGCTTTCCTTCATAGAGTTCAACTATCAACTTTTGCAGAGCTATGATTATCTTCAGCTTTACAAACTTCATGGTTGTAGATTACAGATAGGAGGCGACGATCAGTGGGGCAACATAGTAGCTGGAATTGAGCTAATAAGAAGAGTAGAGGGTGCTGAGTGTTATGGGCTTACCTTTCCACTCGTAACCACTAGCGATGGGAAAAAAATGGGCAAGACCGAAAAAGGTGCACTCTTTCTTGATCCAGAAATCACAAGCCCCTATGAATTTTTCCAGTATTTTAGGAATGTGCCAGATAGCGATGTAGAGAGATTCTTGCTGATGTTTACTTTTCTGCCCATAGACGAATGCAGATATCTCGGTTCGCTCAAGGATAAAGCGCTTAATGAAGCCAAGGAGCGACTTGCATGGGAAGTCACATCCCTTATCCATGGCGAAGAAGAGGCCAACAAAGCACTGAGTGCCGCCAAGGCAGCATTTAGAGGAGAAGGAGACGCTTCCCAACTTCCAACAATCGAGGTTGAAATATCCCGCTTAGATTCAGGCATTGGAGTGCTTGATCTATTTGTTGAAGCAGGACTTGCGCCCTCTAAGAGTGAAGCGCGCAGATTGGTTAAACAAAGTGGCGCCTCGGTTAATGGCAGAAAAATCGAAAACGAAATGCAAATCTTGACATCGCGCGATTTAGAAAACAATGCACTAATGCTCAGAGCTGGAAAGAAGCGTGTTGCGCGAGTAGTGCCAAAGTCATAAGAATAGTATGGAGCATTTATTCCTTGCCCTTGCCGATATTCATGGCAACATCGATGCGCTAAAACAGATATTAAAGGCAAATCCTAACATAGAAGGAATTCTTGTTGCTGGGGATCTTACGAATTTCGGAAAAGAAAAAGAAGCTCAGAATGTGCTATTGGCGTTTTCAAGCATTACATCCAAAGCTGCGCTATATTTCTTGGCGGGAAATTGCGACACTATAGAAGCAAGAAGGTACTTTGAAAAGCAACCTGGATATATTGAACAGCGATGCTTCCCCCTTCTTTCTGAAAAGGATATATGGATCATTGGTAGCGGTGGAGGTCTAATTCATACTGGGCTGACGCCATTCGAAATAAGAGAGGAAGAACTGGAAAACGGTTTAAACCATGCTTACAAATGTGCCATTCAAGGTTATAGAAATATAATTGACAGTTCAGAGCTCACCCCCGATCTTATTGTTTTGACTCACACCCCGCCCAAAGATACCTTTGCGGACATACGTCATTCGCGACATATAGGAAGCATAGCCTTTCAGAGATTCCTCTATGAACATGAGCCACTTTTATGGATTTGCGGCCATATTCATGAGGGCAAAAGCATTCATATCGAAAATAGGACCTTGGTAGTTAATCCTGGACCAGCTGCACATGGTTCGTACGCGCTAATTCTACTTAAAAGATATCCTAAAGGCTGGAAGGCTGCTGCTGAACTAAGGTCGATATGATATTTCAGCAATCTATCAGCGACCAGTAGGACTATATAGATATTTAAAGTAGTCCATTCCAGTAGATAAGGTCTTATTGAATGCAGGCATTGTCTTTCGATATGACTCGATTGCTTTCCAGAATTCGAAGAATGAAGGATCTCGCCCAAAGGAATCGGCATAGATCTTCGATGCTTCGGCATCCGCTTTACCCTTGATTGATTCACCTTTTGCATATGCAGAAGACAGTATCGTGCGCTTCTCATTTTCCAGTTTCCCGAGCCATTCAGCTTTTTTCCCTTCGCCATAAGCTCTAAATGCTTGCGCTATTTGATTACGCTCCTTGATCATTCGCTGATATACACTCTCACTAAGCTCATCGGAATACTTGATTTGTCGCGGAAGGATATCGACTACTTCAATTCCAAAAGATGGGACTATTTCCGAGACGAGGGTTTTCATTTCTTCCGCAAGAACCAAACGGCCTTTCTCGATTTTTTCGTATTGAGTTTGTG
>DMNL01000030.1 GCA_003452735.1 Spirochaetaceae bacterium | reverse complement strand
AATCTAATTTTTCCATTATCGAAGCATTCTACTGCGATTTCATTGGCTGCATTGAACACAATGCACTGAGCTTCTCCCTCGTCGATAGCTTGGCGTGCAATCCACAGCATGGGATATCGATCTTGCGTAGGTTCATAGAAATCGAGACTCATACCTGCCAAGTCTGCAAACCCAAAGGAAGCCTGCACACTCTCCGGCCAATATAGCGCCATTTGTATTGGTAAGCGCATATCAGGTTTTGAGATTTGGGCGAAAATAGCTCCTTCGATTGTACGAACCATTGCGTGGACATAGCTTTGAGGATGAATAAGCACCTTGATTTGCTCTTGAGGCATGTCAAAAAGCCTAGAAGCCTCTATCAACTCCAGCCCTTTATTGGCCATTGTTGCAGAGTCAATACTAATTTTTCTTCCCATTTGCCATATAGGATGCTTGCAAGCTTCGTCTGCCGTAACAGTATCAAGCAATTCAAGAGGAAGAGAATAGAATGGTCCACCCGATGCAGTAATTATCAGTTCGGAGACAATGCTTTTGCCAAATCTCTGAACAATTTGGAAAATTCCTGCATGCTCAGAATCTACAGGTATGATCTGGCATCGATTTTCTTGGGCAATGCTTTTTAGAAGTCTATAGCCCATGACAATCGATTCCTTATTTGCAAGTGCTAAGTTTTTTCCATTCTGCAATGCTAGAATTGATGCTGATAACCCAGATGCTCCTGCGATTCCATTTACGACTATTTCTGCTTCGGTTTCCGATAGAAGATGCGATATAGCATCGATGCCATTCCAGTCCATTTCTTTAGGAGCGATAGATGTATAGCCTGTCCAAGCTCCTTTAGCTTGAGGAAATTCTCTCTTGAGCTTTGCTGCGGCGATGCTGTTGCTATGAATAGAAAAACCAACAAGCTCGAGCTTTTTCTCAGAATCTGCGCTCTTTCTAATCACATCAAGAGTCTGTCTGCCAATAGAGCCAGAAGCCCCCAGTACGATGACACGCTTCAGCTTTTACCTCCAATACTCTTGCTTTTATAGATTAAACAAATGAAATGAAAAAGAAAAAGCAACAAAAAAAGGAGCACTAAAGTATAGGCTATCAAATGAGTCCAGAATTCCTCCTCTGCCTGGTACGATAGAGCCTGAATCCTTCATTCTTGCCGATCTCTTGAGAGCGCTTTCAAAGAGGTCGCCCACGATAACAAAGAATGCCATTCCCAACCCAAGAGATAGGCTTAGCAGTGTATATGAGGCTCCAGAGGGCTTCCAAGTACCAGCCATTGGTCCTAATCCTATAAAAGCAGCGATTATCGATCCAATCGTGCCTCCTATGAAACCCGCAACACTCTTGTTTGGTGACACATCCAGAAGATTTCTTTTCTTAGCAAGGTATTTACCAAAAAGCCATGCGAGGCTGTCGTTTCCAAATGTAAGCATAGCAAAGGTGATTATTGTATACTGTGAATTAGGAAACCCTGAAACAATGAATATTAGAAATCCTGGAAGAAGTGCTGTATAAAAGTGAACAAGCACGATTGATGCCGCTTGCTTGATAAGCTCTGGAAATGAATTCTTTTTTTGGAATGCAAGCGGAACCAATATCAGTATTAGGCAGAATGACCAAGCAATAAACAAGACAAATGCAGTCTCTAGGGGCGATCCTGAAAGAAAACATGATATATATGTCAATACTGATGGAATTAAGCCAATGAAGGTTAATGAATCTCCTGAATCTGGCATAGCAGCTCTAGTTAGCATATTTCGCAATTCCTTGGATGAAAGGAATTGTACAACGAAAATAATTCCGGAAATTATTATATAATGAGCAAATTGAAGAAAAAAAAGTGAAAGAATGAGTAAAGGAATACCTATAAAAAAAAGAAGAAGTCTTGCCCTTGTATTTTTCTCATTCACCGCGCATCTCCAAAACGCCTTTCACGGTGCATATAGTCGACAAGAGCCGCATGAAGATCCCCTGGAGTAAAATCAGGCCAATATTTTGGCGAAAAGTATAGTTCGCTATAAGCAGATTGCCATAATAGAAAATTGGATAACCTCATCTCGCCACCTGTTCTGATAATGAGATCGGGATCAGGTATATCCGGATGATCGAGGTATTGCATGACTGTCAATTCATCTATCGGTTTTTTGTCGCCATTTGCCTGACTTGCTAGAATTCGCTGCATTGCTCGGACTATTTCGTCTCTACCTCCATAGTTGATCGCCAGGTTGACTGTCAATGAACGGTAATGAGCCGTATTCTCAATCGCCTTATCGATTTCAGAAAGTACATCATGTGGTAGTCCACTTCTTTCACCAGAATGGACAATGCGTATCTCATTTTCTCGATAGAAATCCAATTCTCTTGTGATATGAACTCGAATGAGAGACATAAGAAATCCGACTTCCTGTTCAGTACGTTTCCAATTCTCTGTGGAAAAAACAAATAAGGAGAGAAACTTGATCCCTTCTTTGTGTGAGGCAAGTACTATACGCTTCGCTGTTTCTAATCCTTCCTTGTGTCCTTCTGTCCTAGAAAGGCCTCTTTGTGTCGCCCATCGACCATTGCCATCCATAATGATCGCAACATGAGAAGGCATGCAGTTCTCTTTCATCTCAAAGAATCCTTAGACTTCCATTATTTCTCTTTCTTTCATTTCGAGAATTCTTGCGATTTGGGCAATGTAATCATCAGTCATTTTTTGGAGCTCCGCTTCTTCTTTCTTGAGGGCATCTTCGGCAACACCTCCTGCGTTCTGTTGCTTTTTAAGCTCTTCTAGAGCATCGCGTCTTATATTTCTGATTGCTACACGCGCTTGTTCGGCGATACTGCGGGCTGTCTTAACGAGCTCTTTTCTTCTCTGCTCGGTTAGAGGAGGTATCGCTATCCTAAGCACTTTCCCGTCATTTGAAGGATTAAGACCTAAATCCGACTTGAGGATTGCCTTTTCGATTTCGCTGAATAAGGAGCGGTCCCATGGCTGAATAACTATGAGACGAGCTTCAGGAACCGAAATTGTCGCAACCTGGGAAAGAGGCATTTTTTGACCATAGTAGTCGACTCTAACCTTGTCGAGAAGAACAGAGGAAGCTCTGCCTGTGCGTATGCTATTGAGCTCATCTTGAAACGCAGCGATTGTCTTTTTCATCTTTTCTTCATGGGCAGCTTTGTTCGATTCCATATCTTCTTCCTTGATGTACTATTTTGAAGGTACAGAAGGGCAATCTCAGTAGATCGCCCTTTTATGCCCTTGCATTAGCTGGGCATATTCAATCTTGTCCGACTTTTGCAAAATAATAGTCTATGATTTCGAGTTGATAGCCTGTTTCCTTGGAGACCTGAGCTAGAACGGCAGCGACAGATGACTTCTCGTCTCGCACGAATCCCTGGTTTAGAAGACAGACTTCGGCAAGAAGCTTCTTGAGCTTTCCAGATAAGATGCCTTCAAGGACTTTTTCGGGTTTGCTCTTTAACTTTTCGTCGAGCTCGAGCTGTTTTTGGAAAATTTCTTTTTGTTCTGCAATCCAGTCTGTGGAAACTTTTGATTCATCGAGGAACATAGGGTTGAAGGCTGCTACATGTAGAGCTATATCATGTATAAAGGCAGTGATCTTCTCATTCTCGAAAGCCTTAGGGTTGTTCGCTCTAAATTTTACGACAACACCAATTCTGCCTTCGCCATGTAAATAGGCGTGCAAAATATCGTTTTCTTCGGCATAAAAATGAACAACGCGCCTCAGCGCAATATTTTCCTTTATGAGCGAAGCTATTTCCTTTACAATTGTTTCTAAGCTCTCATTTGTGCCGGATGCTTTCTGTGATAGGGCTCTTTCTGCAATTTTTGTGCCCGCTGCTATAAAGTCCTTATTTCTAGCGACAAAATCAGTTTCGCAAGCTAACTCGATTAGCTCCAATTCTTTAGCATTTTGAGCAATGAAAATTCGACCTTCATTTGTTGCACGGCCAGCTCGTTTTTCGATTCCAGCAATTCCCCATTCGCGCAATAACTTTTCAGCTGCAGAAAAATCACCATTAGCTTCTATGAGCGCTTTTTTACAATCCATCATGCCTGCACCAGTTTTTTCGCGCAGAGCTTTTACATCATTTGCTTTGATTTCCACGATCTATTCTCCTCAATTTTCTCAATTTTCATCATAAAGGCGATCTTCATCAATTATGGGTTGTTCGACTTCCTGCTGCTCATCTGTTTCTTTGTTGCTTTGACTGGAGGATTCGGCATAATTATCTAAATCGATCTCAACCTCATCTTCCTCTAGTTTTTGAGGAATGACCAGTTCTTGCTCCTCTTCAGGAGGCAGGGTTTCGATTATCTTTAAGCCTTCGGAAGCACCTGCTTCGATTACCGCATTTGCTATGATTTGAGTGAAAAGGCTTATAGATCGAATAGCATCATCATTGCCTGGAATAGGATAAGTAATGCCTTCTGGATTGCAGTTGGTATCAACTATTGCCACAATAGGAATGCCAAGGCGCTGAGCCTCTGCAACCGCGATTGCCTCTTTGCGCGTATCCACAACAAAAAGGATACCTGGTAGGCTCGTCATCTCCTTTATTCCGCCGAGGTTCTTCTCAAGCTTGGCCTTTTCCTTTTGAAGACTTGCGATTTCCTTTTTGGTAAGACTGTTAAAGGTTCCGTCTACTTCCATACGCTCAATCTTCTTGAGCCTTTGAACAGATTTTCTTATGGTGGAAAAGTTTGTTAACATGCCACCTAACCAGCGATTATTTACATAGAATTGCTCGCAGCGCTCGGCTTCTTTTTGTATAGCTGCCTGGGCTTGTTTCTTTGTTCCGACAAATAGCACGGATTTCCCAGAACTAGCCACCTTCTGCACTGCGTCATAGGCTTCTTTTATAGCCTGGATGGTTTTTTGCAGATCTATGATGTGAATACCATTGCGCTCCGCGAATATGTATTTTTTCATACGCGGATCCCAGCGCTTGACCTGGTGCCCAAAGTGCACGCCTGATTCAAGCAGATTTTTCATGGTCACTACTGCCACGTAGACCTCCCACTACCGGAATAGATTCCGGTTCCCTTCCTTATGTCTCGTCCTGCTCTCTACTAGAAAGACAGGCGGAAAATGCCCAGCATTAAAAAGGCTGGATTGTCGATAATATGTGTTTCTCCTTGCTAGGGATCCAAATACCCCGACTCACGGAGAATGCCATATAATTCATGAATTGGCAAGCCCATTACTCCTGAGGATGAACCTCTTATTTCTTCTATGAAGCATGAACCAATTTCTTGGATTCGGTATGCTCCTGCGGCTCCGCTCCATTCCTCGAAGCAAAGGTACCACGAGATTTCTTCAGGTGTCATGGGTGCAAACTTGACTTCGGAGATAGAAAGAGCAGGGTAGTATCGATTGCTTGCCATATCGAGCAGGCAAAGTCCACTAAAGACAGTTTGTCTTTTACCTGCTTCCATCGAAAGCATTTCGAAAGCTTCGAGTTTGTTAGCTGGTTTGCCAAGCGTTATCCAACCCTCGGAAATCTTAAAAGCTACCAGCGTGTCAGCTCCGAGTACGAATCGAGGTTCTCTAAGACATTCTCGATCAAAAGATCCCTTTTCTAAATATTTCTCGATAGAGGACTTAACTACTCTTTCTCTTTGGGTTTTCTCAAACCAAATAGAATTGCCACGTTTGGCTTTTGTTGTTGCAAGAGCTATGACACGTTCTCCAGGATCTAGGTCATCAAACGCTGTCTCGTCGATTGAAGGCATAACCCTAATAAATGGTATTCTGATCGATTCAAGAATTGAACCCCTTCGCGAGGATTCACTTGCAAGCAAGATAGGTTCGCCATACATGATACAAGGAAATCTAATGAGAGATGAATACTTTGCCAAGTCTTGAATCGATTTCTAAACGTGCTTTTTCAAAATAAGCGTTGGCTTGACGCATATCGATCTAAGTCTTAATATGCAAAAATATGAGTTCAAGCTAAATCTGCATCTCACAAGAGCGATTAGCTCAGCTGGATAGAGCGTCGGCCTCCGGAGCCGAAGGTCGCGCGTTCAAATCGCGCATCGCTCAGAGAAAAGTCTTCGATTATTATATCTTATTTCTCATTTCTATCTTGCAAAAACATTAAAGCTGTCCAATAATAATAGCATGAAAAAGACATGGTTTTTTAGCAAATATCTTATGGGTGCTGTGATTATTGGTCTCCTTATTATCAGTTGTGCAACGCCTCCTCCGGCAGAAAAACCCAGTTCGGAAAGTCAGAGAGCAAAAGAAATTGTTCAGGGTACGTCGACACCAGAAATGCCGAGCACGACAGCTCCTGGAGACGTTCAGTCTGCTGCAAAAGCGGTTGTAGAAAGCCAGCCTATACCTGGCGAGACTCAAGCGCCATCAACGCCTTCTTCTAGTCCGCAGGCAAGCGCAAGTTATTACACGCAACCAATGACCGCAGAAGAAAGCAGGTTCTTTCAAAATTATATTAATAGACTCAGCTATCTAGTATATTACAATGAGAATAGTGGCTTGGATCCACAGCTTGCAAAAGCTGCTGTCTCACAGGCGAATCGATACCTCATCGAAAAAGAAGGGCTTTCTGTCATCGATTTCGATCAGATTCAAAAGAACAAAAAAGATCAGATAAGCGCTTATCAGGCAGAGACAGGTGGCTCTATCGATATTATCACTTATATTGCACAAAAACTAAATGCGGACATCTACCTTGAAATAGATGCTAAGACAAGCTTTGGAGGAGTACCTGGAGCTTGGACTGGATCAGCACAAGGTAGCATCAAGATTTTTGATGCGTCGACGGCAGCCCTCCTCGGATCGATTTCCTTTTTAAGCCCACAGACATTTAGCCCTGTATCTCCAGATGCAGCGATGATGAATGCTATATCAGGGATTATCTGGCAATCGATGCCAAAGGTAACAGAACAAGCAAAACATCTTATGAGCACCCTGACCGCAGCTCGAGGAGTTCGATACGAAATTATTCTTCAGAATACTCCTGATGCAATGGCGGTATCTCAATTTGAAAGGAATTTAGCCAAAAGAGTGCGCGAGGTTGAAAGACTGTCCTATTCGCCAGGGGAAACTCGCTTTGCACTCTATGCTTTTATGCCAGCGTCAAAGATTCAAGATACCATCTATGATGTTGCTTCGATGTCGGGTTTTCCAAATTGTTATCTTCTATATATGAGAGGAAGGTCCTACACATTCAATACGGGAATTTAACGTATTTATATAATGTTCATTATTAGGAGGAAAAGATGAAAGCTAGGAAGGTAGTATTGATCGTTCTAGTCGCCGCAGTCGTAATCTCATGCGGTACAAAGCCCCCTCTTCGGAAGGGAGAAGTGCTTATTGAGGATAAAGGCACTGCATACGGCGTTAAGACACCTAAATGGGTAGAGCTTGCAATCGTAGGTGGCTACCGGGATATTGAAAAACTACCAGATTATAAGGATAAAGTAGTTTTCATAGCTCAATTCGAAGCTCAGAATCTCCAAAGTGCACAATTGCTCGCTGAGCGTATGCAGGCTGATACTGAGATTGCTCGCTATCTGTCGACACGGGTCAAAGATGCATTCAAAGGTGCGAATGTCGCAGATGCGGACTCCAAGAATTTTGGTGCATATGGAGAACGCTTTGTAGCGAGTGTGGGTGAAGCTAAATTCTCTGGCTTTAGAATGGAGGCCGATTGGTGGGTTAAAGTTCAAACTTATACTCCAGAGAATAAGCCTGATAAGCAAGTATATCGGGTAATTCAGCTATGGGCGATAGACAAGGATATGTTGCAAAAACAGTTCGATATACTCTTCTCTCAGATGGCAGGGGGCGAGCCAGCAACGCCTGAGCAGAAGCGTGCTATGGATCTGGTCCAAAACACAGTAGCCAAAGACTTCTTTGGTGAATCTCATTGATTCAAAAACGAATTAATAGAAAGCCTCGGTTTATGTATGTAATGCTGAGGCTTTCTTTGATTTCTACTAGATTTTATCACCCCAAGAGGAATTATGAATGAAAAAGAGCATCATTATATGGATGGTGATTTTTTTCTTGCTTGTGGCAAGCTGTGCTAGTGCGCCCAGCATTCCGGAATGGGTGAAAAAGACACCAAGCCCTGATGCAAAATATACTTATTTTGTTGGGTCATCTTCGGCAAAAGATAGCGCAACAGCACTTAATGATGCAACTGCAGCATTGATTGCGGGTATTATGCAGTACATGGGAGTATCGATAAGCGTAGAATCTAGCGCCGAAGCAAAAGCTTCTCTCAGCGAATATGAGGCACAGATAACACAGACAGTCAAGACAGAATCTAAGGGTCGGCTTTCGGGTTTTGAGGTGGTCGAGAAATATATACAGAGTGATAAAAAAACTGGGCTGTATACCGTGCATGTCCTAGCTCGATATGAAACAAAGGAGCTTAATAAAGAGAAAGCTCGAATCGAATCCTTACTAAAGGAAAAAGCCGATGCCGTTGCAATACCAGAACAGAAGGGTGATTCTGCAGCCAACGAGGGGCACTTGATCGATGCCATTCGTGCTTATGCGGAAGCTATGTCAGCAGCAGGAAGTTCTGATATAGAGAATGCACAGATAAAACTTGAACGCAATGCTAAGAAAGCTTCTGCGTTAGCCGCTACTCTTAAACTGGTAGTATTGTCTCCATCAAATCAAGAAATACCGCTAGGCAGCACTAATGCTCCATCATTTGTGGTGAAGCTTATAACTAATCGTAGAGGAATAGAAGAAGGAGTGCCTGGTGCTCCCCTTGTTGTAACCTATCCTCGAAGACTGACTTCAGGACGAATGGGTACTACTACACAGCAAGTCTTTACCAATCAAGATGGCATCGTCTCATTTGATGTTCCTGTTGTAGAATTAGCTGGGGATTATCAGGTAACCGTGCAGCTAGATTTCGGAAGTATTGCTGATATTTTAGGAGGCTTACCTGGATGGGCATTGCCATACATGGAAGCATTAGAAAGTGATTTGTCAGGCATAAGAGTATATATGAGTTATAAGGTTGTCTCAGCGGCTAAAAGTGTTCCTACGGCGATTGGGGTCTATCTCAAAGACCAAACACAGAAAGGTAGCCTAGATCCCGAAACATTTGTAAAGAGTCTTGAAGAAGCTCTCGTAAAGGAAGGTTTCTCTATTTTCACGACAAAAATCTCCGCTGAATATGGAAAGCCCGATATTGCGCAGCTCAAAGCCATTGCCCCAACTCAGGCTAAGCGCTTTATTTTGGCCACTGTTGAGCTTGTCTCGATTAATAAAGAGGATAGTTTTTTCATCGCTTCGGTCACAGGATCTTTGAGTGCAATTGATTTAATAGAAGGGAATACTCTCTATTCGGGGAGCAAGGGCGCTCAAGGAATGGGGTTTTCTGAGGCAGAGGCGATTTCTGCAGCACTCAGGACACTCGGTGGTCAAGTGTTTGCCAAGGAACTATTGGCTGCTTTGCGCTGAGAATTAACCTAAGATTGATTATAAATTTAAACCAAAGAATCATAGTGGCACAACTATCGAAGTCCCACTTTCTTTCTGGCGGAGCATATCCTCTATAGCAAGGTGAACCAATTTGTCACATCGTTCGTTGTCGATGTTGCCTGCATGTCCTGCTACCCACTCGAAATGAGGTTCAAGCTTACAACAAAGGCTATCCAATTCTTGCCATAACTCAAGATTCATGACAGGCTTTTTTGCAGAGGTTTTCCAGCTACGTTTTTTCCATTCTGCGAGCCATTTTGTAATACCATTTTTAACATACATCGAATCGGTGAATATATTGATTTGTGCTTTTGTCCAAGATGGTGGAGATTCCCATACTTTTCCAGTTG
>DMNL01000120.1 GCA_003452735.1 Spirochaetaceae bacterium | reverse complement strand
GACCACTTTTAGGAAAAATTAATTGGAAGGGTCCAGTTTTTAGGGAGCAGATCAGTAGAAGCCATCAATGAGCATAGTCGCCATCTTGAGTAAATATCAACTTGGGATTTCATAGCATGCAAAAGAGTAGATAATTACCGCCCACTTTTTGAAAATACAGAAGTTATGTGAAATAAATGCCACCTAGACTTTCTTAGTTGGCGGCATGGAGCGCGGGTTGGAAGCCTTTACGACGAAGAATTCCAGTGTATCGCTGCCTTCGTTGCGGATCTCCATTTTCGTGTTGAATGGAATAGCAACAATGCTCCCTGCAGTGTAGCGAACGACAGGCTCATCTTCTAGTCTTAGACTTATTGTTCCTCGAACGATGATCTGATGAACATGGGAATTTGCGACATGGACTGGCACATATCCGCCCGGCGCAACTACTATGTGATTGATGTTCACGTGCTCGTCGTCGATAATCTTTTCCGTAATGAAATCATCTGTGTGCGTAAACCGGTATGCTTTTTCGATCATACTGATTCCTCCAAGCTATAAAAATCTTTTTCCCCTTTCCTATTCAAGAGGAATCTATAGTGAGCCAGGTAAGTCTGTAAAGATGATATTTTAAAAGCCGTTGGTGAAAATTCCAAATGCTACTCTTTGTAAAAGCTAACGTTTCCGTATCTAAACTCTTTTTCAAGGATAGATTCTTATCAAAAGTCTTTTTTAGATGTTTATAAAAGCCAAAGCTGGGCTTTAAATGAAAAATCTAAAAATTATTTGATAGAATTTTGAGAGTGACACTATATGTCCCGTATCTCCTATTATACTAAATCTTATAAAGCTTTATTTACTTCTGATGCAAGCTAGTCTATTCTTATAAGGAGGTCAGATATATAAAAGCCAATTCTGTTTCGGCGAATGGCTTTTGTGATAATTTTTTATGCAATCAGGAATAATTAAATGTGTTTTTTTATTATTTACATATGTATATTTTGATAGCAAAAAATAATTCGTCTTCATGAAGTTATTGTAGTCAATAATTTTTAAATAATGTCTAAAGATCAATAAGGAGAACGCCGTGAAGATTATATATGGCAAGGTCTCTTTTTTGCTCGATTTCGAAAAACCTATCAGTTGGAATACTCTTCCTACTTTTATCCTTAGATCGCTTCTGGGTACACAACTAAAGAGAATCTGCTGTGTACAACGCCAACTTTCATGCGAAAAATGCAATATCTCACAATCATGTGCTTATGCAGTATTGTTTGAGAGCCCTATTCCCAAAGACACAAAAGTCTTACCAGGAAGAAATCGGGGTGCTCATCCTTTTGTATTAACTCATGGCAAAGTAATAAATTCTGGCAAACAATATGAATTTACAATAACACTAATAGGCTTTGCATTGCAGTTCTTCCCTTTTGTTGTGCTTGCATTCCAGAGAGCAGGGGATGAAGGCATTTTCTCAGATCAAATAATGTTTTCAATTGCACAGATTACTGATTCGACAAATGGTAAGAGTCTTGGCGTTCCTATTTTAAATCCTTTATCTACAAAGATATTTTCTTTTGAAGAAACAGATTGCTCTATAGCAAATAAAGCAAATATACATTTTATTACGCCTGCAAGAATCAAACATCGAGGGCAGTACACATTAGATTTTGATGCTTTCTCTCTTCTTCAAAGTCTATATCGACGCATAGAAGTATTGGCCTATTTTTATACTGATGATTCTTCAGATGCACAGGGATATCGACCTCCTGCTGATATTATCATAACGAAACGCAATCTTACATGGAAAGATTTTTCTCGCTACTCGCACCGACAAAGCGCTGCCATGGAGCTTGGAGGTGCGCTTGGATGGATTGAAATCCAAGGACCGATAGGAGCTCGCGAAAAGAGTCTTTTCGATGCTGGTACTATTTTTCATGTTGGGAAAAATACAGGCTTTGGCCTTGGAGAAATGAGCGTTGAATGGCCATCTATTTCGATCGAGGAGGTACATGATGCAAGCATCGAATGAACGCGACATCTTTCCTATTGCTGTTGCTGCTTTGCTGCATGATATCGGCAAATTTGCGCAGAGGGCTGGTCGCAAAGATCTTTTCAAAACGGAAATGGAAGGGCAAATTCTTCCACAGGATAAATCGAGCGGGCAATATTCCCATCTACATGCACTTTATACATATGGTTTTCTGGAAGACTGTTTGAAAAAATCTTTGGGATCTGAAACATATGCTGAGAAGATTGCCCATCTTGCAGCATATCATCACAATCCATCATCTGAAGAAGATAATTTCATAACCTTGGGAGATTGGGCAGCTAGTGGCCTCGATCGTATCAAACAAAAACAAGAAAGAATCGAACAAAAATTCTATGAAACTCCAATCTGTTCAGTTCTCTCTCTTATTACTCTTCCGGAGAGAGAGGCAATTCATCAGCATTATCTGGGTCTTGGAAAACTAGATGATGATGATACTCAACTGAAAGAAAAACTAACCCAGGAAGACTACTCGGTTCTTTGGGATCAGTTTCTAATTGATTGGAAAAGACTTCCGATTTCTACCAATACTTTCCAGTATCTGGTGAATCTCGATAGCATCCTTGAACGATGGACGAGCCTAATTCCTTCTGCAACCTATAAAACAGAGCCTGATGTCTCCCTCTATGATCATTCTAAAGTCACCGCTGCATTTTCTGTGTGTGCTTATGCATATCATGCTGAGAAAAAAGACTATTCCGAAGTGTCGATATTCAATGTGGCTGATAAGAAATGGCTCTTTGTCTATGGTGATGTTCAGGGTATCCAAAAGCATATCTTCAATCTGAAAAAAAACGACAAATCTTCCAAACTATTGCGTGCGCGAAGTTTTCAAATCGAAGCACTCTGCAAGAGTGCAGCACATAGCCTAATTGTGCGAAGCGGAGTTGTATCTCAGTGCGAAATCATAAATGGGGGCGGAAATTTCATGCTGCTTCTACCCAATACAGAAAAAGTGCGAATTGCTGTAGAAAACTACGAAAAAGAAATCAACGGCTTTCTTTTGCGCGAATACCTTGGGACACTCTCGCTCAACATCACCCTGGGCGCGGAGGTTTCTCTGCAAGATCTCACACAAGAGAACACTCCGGAGCTACTTCAGACAATTCATGCCTCAAATTACAAAGGCAAGCAAAAGCGCTTTCAGTCCGTTCTTGATACTCAAGGGCATTATATTGATCATTATTATGAAGCAGCACGAGAATCTATCGGCGAAGGAAATTCCGTCTGCACGCTCTGTGACTACCGCCCTGCTCAGAGAGACCGGAAGGATGAAGAAGTAATTTGTAGCCATTGCGATGCTCTCATCTCCCTTGGCACTCGTCTACCTAAGGCACATGCTGTGGTCCTCGAAATCCTTGACCCTGCAGAAGACAATGCTCAGAAAAAAAGTGCTTCGTTTGGGTTTTTCCCTGTAGTAGGTCAATTAGAAGGCAGCGGTATTCAATACTGCATCAATGGATATGGCACAGGCTCATTTATGGCCTTCCACCCCGCGCCCTATCATGTTCCTATAGCTATAGATAAGAATGGTGAGCCAAGAGTGCTAATGTTTGAAGAAATTGCCAAAAAAGCTACAGGCACCCAGAAGCTTGCCATGTTCAAAGCAGATGTCGATAACCTCGGCACTATCTTCAGAGAAGGGTTAGGCGCAAAAGTTAGCCTTTCAAAATATGCATCTTTGAGCCGACAAATGCACTATTTCTTCTCTGTCAAACTTAATAAGTGGATACAAGAACAAAAGGACTATGCTGAATCAATCTATACCGTCTACTCAGGAGGCGATGATATCTGCGTCCTAGGGCCTTGGAATGTAATCTTCGATTTTGCCCGAGATATACAGGCTCAGTTTGCATCTTTCAGCTTTCATAACCCATCACTAACTCTATCGGCAGGAATCGCTCTCGCAGACTCTAATATGCCAATCCCTATGCTCGCTGAAGAAGCAGAGCGCCAGCTCGAACGAGCAAAGGCACAGCCAAGCAAGAATTCCCTATGTGTGTTTTCTATACCTGTTTCATGGCAGGAATTCGATCTTCTGTACAACAATGGGAAACGGTATGCTGACCATCTAGGACGTCAAGAATTACCTGTAAGCCTTTTTAGAAAACTGCTCGATCTCAGCAATCGCGCATGGTCCATGCTAGCGGAAGGTGATATTAGCTCTACCAATGCTCTCTGGCTTTCACAACTGAAATACACCATTGCCCGCTATCGCGAAATGAAAAGCTGCAGAGTTCCTGCGCAGTTTTGGGATAATCTTCTAGCAGAGCTCACTAGTAATCATTACCAAATGATGTGGAAATCTAAAATCAGCTTGTGTTACGCGCTCTATAGCATACGATCAATAACAACAAAAATATAAAGGAGAAAAGCCATGACAGACAACAATCAAGGCAAAGCAGCTTGGCGCGCAGGCTACAATCAACGGCCTGTTCAACAAGCAGCCAATCTACCGAGCTTGCCATCCCTTTTGACAGAAAATGGTAAGCTAAATGCAGAGCTCTTTAAAGAAGAGCTTCTAACACAGATTGCTAAAGCTATCCAAAATGTCTCGAAGAGTCAGATGCGCAAAGTTTTCGATGAGGTCAAGCGTCACAAGTTTGCACTTGAAGCAGGGCAGAAGTGGGAAGATATCTATCCTCAAGTGCTCATGCAGAAGGCAAAAATCAGCTATCTTTGCAAGAGAAAGAGTGAAGACAACAAGATAGATGAATCCTATTATAATAATTTAAAAAAGCTCATATTCCAGCTTGCAGACGATTGTAGATCAGCTGAAGCTTATAAAGCTTATGCGACATTCCTCGAGGCGCTCTATGGTTACTATTATGAGATTGCGCGAAGAAAATAGACATAAGGAGATAGGCAATGAAAATCCAACAAATTAAGAAAATCACTGGCAAAATCAAAATCGAAACAGGGCTACATATCGGTGCGTCCACCGATGCACTTGAGATCGGCGGCATGGATAATCCCATCATTAAGGACCCCATGACCAGCCTCCCCTATATTCCAGGTTCTTCTCTGAAAGGCAAAATGCGTTCCCTCATGGAATGGAAACTTGGAAAAATTAGCATAAATGGCAGTCTTTGTAGCTGTGGTGCAGAAGACTGTCCTATTTGCAGAGTCTTTGGTGCTGGTATCTCGCGCGAGAAAGATCAAGATGCCAAAAGGCGTGGTCCTACACGACTTATCGTTCGCGACGCATCACTTTCCCAGGAATTCATTGATAAAGCAGATTTAATAATTGAAGAAAAGAGCGAAAACTCTATAAACAGAGTCACGGCTGAGGCCAATCCTCGTCCTCTCGAGCGTGTAGCTCCGGGCGTAACCTTCGATCTCGAAATAGTCTATCGCGTGCTTGATACTGGCGATGGTGGAGCTAAAGACGAAGAGCTCTTCAAAACGACCGTTATAGAATCTCTAAAGCTTTTGCAGAACGACTACCTGGGCGGAGGTGGTAGCCGCGGCAATGGCAAGATAAGCTTTATCGACCTCAAAGATGAAGTTGGCACGCCGATTTCGTTTAGCTGAAATCCTAAGGCCCTTCAAGGAGGTCAATCATGAATTGCTACCGTGCCATTCTTAAGGTGCAGGGTCTTCTCAAGATCCCCATAGTGAGCGATACGCTCTGGGGGCATATCGCCTGGGGTATTGCGCTCGAAGAAGGCGAAGAAGCGCTGGAAGCCTTCTTACAACATTATGACGAAAGCCCACCGCTCGTTCTCTCGCATGCTTTCCCTTGTGGTTACCTGCCGAGGCCATTGCTTCGTATAGCTCCTCCTGATTCGCCTAACATCAAGAAGCTTATGAAAATAGGCTATCTACCTAAAGAACTTTTCGCACAACCCATTGGCTGGCAAATGCTAGATAACCTAATCAAGAATAACGATCTGCAGCATGTCGCCATGGCATCGGAGTCGAGAATACGCAACGCAATCGATAGAATTTCTTCCACAGTTGAAGGCGAAAAACTATGGAGCGAACAGGGACTCTATTGGTATGAACGTAGTACCGAAACATCGAGACGAAGATTGATCAACCAATTCGATGTCTATTGTTTTTCTTCTTGGACAAAAGATGAGTTGGAGCGTCGCATCGAACAGGGCCTTCGAAATGGATATGGTGGAAAGAGCTCTATCGGATATGGCAATGTGAAGCTGCTCGACATCAAGGAAGAAAAGCCCCCATTGCAAGGAAGGAGAGCTATGTCCTTAGGTACTTTTATACCCGTTAAGGGCGACAAACTAGAGAACCTATCGACAAAGATCGTAGTCCGCAGTGGAAAGCTTGGTTCTATCTTTAGCGCAACCATGAATCCCTTCAAAAAACCTCTGGTTTTCTATGACGAAGGAACCACCTTCGATCGCCCTCAAAAAGACTATGTCGGAGGCCTTGTACCCAATGTGCATCCAGATGCTCGAATACACAGTTGCGGAATAACGCTTTATGCTACCTTCCAAGAAGAGGAGGCCGCTAATGATAATTTATGAGATCAGCATCACACCAATAACACCTATACATATCGGAACTGGCGAGGATCTAATGCCTTTTTCATATACTCTACTTAAAATGAGCCCACAAGGACAAAACTATAAATATGTCCGATTCAACGATGAACGGCTAGTTAGCTTTATGACAACAGACCAAATAGAAAGGCTTGAAGCTCTCATCGCAAAGGACGATTTTCCTCATCTTCGTCAGACATACAATGAAATTGCTTGCAAGATTATTCTCTCCCATCAAGAATGCATCTTCTACTTAGCCGAGATTACGAACGAAATCTTAAATCTATGGCAGGAGCTCGAAAAGAGACCGCAGAATAGCTTTGTAATCCAGCCTACTATCTGTAGCCTTTATACCAAGAAACCGTACATCCCCGGCTCTTCGATCAAAGGAGCGATTCGCACTGCTATCCTCGATCCACACGCGCAAGAGTTTGCAAAAACGCATAAGCAGCTAAAAGAACAGGACATGCTTTCTGTTATCGAGTGCATGCGTGACCAGAAGTATAAAGCCCAAGCGGATCCATTGCGAGCCTTGAAGATTACAGATGCTATCTTTCCCGCTCGCGATTCGCGCATCGTGGGCCAGCTTGCCCTTTACAATCGAGTCAAGGGGGAATCTGAAAACATTGCTATTAATGAAGAAGTCATCAAGTCAGCCGCAATCAGCTCTCTTTGCGAAGGAGATAATGCAGAGCCTATTACTACTACCACAACTATCGCGCTCGACGATAGACTTATTAAAAAGCATCCCTTTAGGATTACTCCTCGATCGTTCCAAGAAATAGCCGATCGCTGCAACGAATTCTACGAAACAGCACTTAACAAAGAATATGAACTCTTTTATCGAGATGCTCCAGACGAGCTTTACAATGGATACAAGTACATCGACGATGCATTTAGTAATCTAAACCAAGAGAGAGAGTTTATGGCCCGCTTAGGATGCCATAGTCAGATCGAATACCTTACCTTCTCGACGGAACGCGCTCCAGGTAAAAAAGCTTTTGAAACTAAAACGCGCACTCTCTTCAAATATAAAAACATGCTTTTGCCCATGGGTTGGGTGCGTTGCGCTCTCGTCAGTGAAAAAGAGGCATGAGGGCTAGGCTATGGGCACGGTCTATATCCTCTCGGACCATGGCAAGCTCGCCAAACAGAATGATGCACTCATGTTTGTTTCTGGCAGCGGAGAAACACGTAAGATTTTCCTTCACAGAACCGATCGCATCATCATAGCGGGGAATATAGAGATAACTGGAAGTGCGCTACGACTTATAATGCGCAACCAAATTGACACAATCTTTTTGAGCGCCAATGGAAAGTTCAATGGCAAACTAGAATTTGAGGAGGGAAAGAACGTATTTCTACGCAAGCGCCAGTATGAGTCCCTCAAGGAACCAGATTTCTGCCTTAAAATTGCCCGTAGCATTGCTATAGGAAAAATCAGCAACCAGATCTCCTTCATGCAGCGAATCAATCGAAAAAGCAATCGAATAAATGTAGAGAGCACCATCGAACAATCCAAGCGCAACCTCGCAGCTGTAGAGATTGCTAAAAGCATCGAATCTATCCGTGGACACGAAGGCCTGGGTTCAAAACTTTACTTTTCTGCCTTTCGCCTAAATATCAATCCCGAATGGGCTATCTTCAAAGGAAGATCCATGAATCCGCCGCGTGACAACGTGAATGCAGTCATGAGCTTTCTGTATACTTTACTTATGTATCGGGTAGATAGCTTTATCGAAATGGAAGGCCTCGATCCTTATGCTGGCTATCTCCACACCCTAGAATATGGCAAGCGAAGCCTCACCTTCGATCTCATGGAGGAGTATCGAGCTTCTATCTGCGATACCCTAGCATGTGCACTCTTCAACCTTGGTATTCTTACAGCTAGTGATTTCGAGATCGTTGATTTTTCGGTAACAAGCGACGATGCTCCCTTGCATCAAGCAGAAGCGGATCAGAGTGAGACAGAGCAAATCGAAACGAGCGAAGCAATTAAAGGCATTTTATTAAGCAAGGTGGGCGCAAAAAAGGTCGCGGAAAAATTCGAGGAGAAGATGGAGAGCGTCATCTTCTATCCTCCTGAAAACCAGCGCATGTCTAACCAAAAGATCATAGCAAACCAAGTGCATCGGTTCCGAAGAGTCTTACAGAATGAAGAAGCAGAATATAAGCCTTTTATCATAAGGTGAACACCATGATATGGCTTGTATCTTATGACATAGCGAACCCTAAGCGCCTTAATAAAGTTGCAGCCTACTGCGAAAAATTTGGTCTACGGCTTCAAAAGTCCACATTTCAGATCGATACTGAAAAGGATATATTAGAGAATCTCTTAGAAGGTCTCAAGGAAATCATGAACCGCAAGTACGATTCAATTGTGATCTATCCACTCTGTGAAGATTGTCGCCGACTATCTTTGACAGATGGACCTAACAATATCATCAATCCCGATGAGGTTATATTTCTATGAGCCATTGGCTTTTGATCTACGATATCAGCGATACAAAACGGCTGCGGAAAGTAGCAAAGATAGCTAATGCGTATGGTAATCGCGTTCAGCGCTCGGTTTTCGAGATTTCATGCTCTAGAGAAACTATCGAGATGATCCGCAAGCGCATCGGGCTTATCATTGAGGATCCTGATTCTGTTGCTTATATTCCCTTGTGCCAATTCGATTATTCAGGTATAATGAGGTTTGGTAAGAGTCTTTTTGATTCGGATTACGATATCGATGAGAAGCATTTATTTCTGTAATGAAATAATTTTTATGAACGAGCAAACCTCCTGTTTTTTCCAGAAATGCATTTTTGGCTATAGGTTGGCACAAAAATTTATTTC
>DMNL01000096.1 GCA_003452735.1 Spirochaetaceae bacterium | reverse complement strand
TCCGACATTTCCTCTGTTAGATTTCTACCCTTATGCTCTATCTCTGCAAGCTCTTCCTGTAACAATTTGATTTCTTCTTCGAGCTTTTCGCAGCGTCTTTGCTGATCTAAGAGCTCTCTAGCAACTTCGCGATGGTAAGCTTCTTGTCCGGCGATTTCTCTCTTTAGCACCGAAAGTGCTTCTTTTGCAGCTTCCATCTGTGCTTGAATCTTCGCTTTTTCCAGCTTGGCCTCTTCTAGTGTCTTGCGATAGGCTTCGATTTTCTTTGCTAGATCTGTATTTCTTAGCGATAGACCCTGATTCTCGGCTTCTATTCTCTTAATACGCTCGCTTTGATCAAAAATTTCCGCATCGATGCGACGTTTTTGAGTCATAACGCCTTCGGGAGCGACAAGCTCGTCTAAGAATCTAGGCTCTATCTCGATGTATTGTAAAAAATCCCTTTCAAGATCCGAGGAAAGAGAAGATAAAGCTCGTAGTCCATCGACCAAGCTCTCGAGTTCACGAGAACGATCTTGGGTGCTCAAAGAAGAAGCAATTCTGGTATAATCTTGGAGTCTATCTGCTCGAGAAGAGGCTGAAATCGAAATTTCTTTTATTTTCTGCTGTATTTGTGCTTCGAGCTTCTGCTTTTGCTCGATCTGCGATTCTGATTTGCGAAGCCGTTCGTCGACGAGCTCTGCGATTCTTTCTGTGATAGTATCCAGTTTCTCATGGAGAAGTGTTGTCCTTTGAGCAATTTCCTTGGATTCCTCGATATTGTGTCTTATGCTTTCCTCATTTGCTTTTAGCAATAAAGCAGCTGCAGAGATATTCTCATCGAAAGTATGTATATTGGCTTCGATTTCTCTAATTCTAGTTTTATAGCCGGCAAATTCCGCTTCTTTATCGCCTTCTTCTTCCTGAAGTGATTCTATTTTTGAGGCAATAGCACGATCTCTTGCTTCGAGTTGCTCTATTATTGACTTGATCTCGCGGAGCCTCTCTGTCAACAGCGCCTTCTGCTTTTCTTTGCCATTCTTTTCAACAGCAAGGCCATAAATCAGTTTCTGCATCTCGATTAGTCTTGCTTCAAGCTTGTTCAATATATCGAGATCCGCGGACATAGATTGGCTCATAGAATCTATGCGCTGGACAAGTGCTTCGCGATCTTTCTTTTTTTGATTAAAAAGGTCATTAACTCGGTCCTGCTCGCGGATGTGTTGGCGCAAGCGGATCAAATATAAATCTAGCTCCGTTTCAAATATCTTATCTTTTAGCTGCCTGTATTTGATGGTCTTGTCGGATTGGACTCTTAGGTTTTCGTAGGATTGTTTGACTTCTCGGATTATAGCTTCTATTTGGCGGAGATGCTCTTCGGTTTTGGCAAGCTTAATCTCAGCTTCGTGAGCACGAACTTTGTGCTTCGTGATACCCGCTGCCTCTTCGAATAGATAACGCCGATCTTCAGGTTTCGAGGATAACACCTGGTCTATGCGCCCCTGTTCCATCACTGAATAGGCTGATTTGCCAATACCAGTATCCCAAAAGAGTTCCCTAATCTCCTTCAACCTTGCTGGCTTGCCGTTTATGAAATATTCATTTTCCCCAGAGCGATAGATTCTTCGCTTTACCTCGATTTCGGGAACATCGAGAGGTAGCGCTCCCTCATCATTGGTTATTGTAATTGCTACCTCTGCAACAGAAAGTGGTCGCCTCGTCTCAGTACCATTGAATATGACATCTTCCATTGTCTCTGCGCGCAGGCTTTTCGCAGACTGTTCACCTACTACCCATTTGATAGAGTCTACGATGTTGGATTTGCCGCAACCATTAGGACCTACCAGAGCTGAGATTCCTTTTGAAAACTCGATGCGTATTCGATCCGCAAATGATTTGAATCCAAATATTTCAAGGCTTTTTAAATACACAGAATGATTCCTTCGTAGCTAAATAAAAGCACCCACAGAAACGCATGGGCGCACTGCAGGTGCTCTCACAGAAGCAATAAAGTTCTATCGATCTTGCTGAATGAGCAGATCATATGCTTCTTGCGTGGTCTTGCAGTCTAAAAGCCCATCTCGAAGCTCAACTATTTTGAGTCTTGCAGAGAAAAACGACAGCGTTTGCAAATAGTATGCATGCTGATTATATGCGGCAGCAATCATGAACAATAATCGCACTGGCACATCATCGAGCGTCTGAAAATCGACAATGTCACAACGAGAGATTCCTATTGAAACCACAAGGTCTGTAACAGAATTAAGCCTCACATGGGGGATAGCAATGCCTTTTCCTATCGCTGTACTCATGAGTTCTTCGCGTCGGAGAATTTCAGAGATCAATTCTTCTTTGTTCTTTATTTGGGGTGCTGTTGAAAGATTTTCTGCCAATTTGATTAGTGCATCGCGCTTGGAGGGGTAATTTAGAAAAATAATCCGATCAGGGGAAATGATATTTTGGATTTTTACACTGCTGATGAGTGAAACAGGTCTATTCGAAGAAAGGCGCTCGTTTACCCATCGTTCTATCTCACTTTTTTTAAATCGCCAGACAGTGCCTATCTTTCCGGACGGTATTTCGCCTTTCTGAGCCCAGTCGTAGACTGTTCGTTCGGAAACCCGCAAGTACTTTGCTACTTCTTCAATAGTAAGGATGTCGTCATCCATTCGATATGCGCCTCCTACTTGAATTCTCTGACATATTATTGAATCTATTTGTAAGGTATGTCAAGTATTGGAAAATAGTATTTCTAGTCATTTTTGTTTTCCTTTAGTACCAAGGTTTCAAGAAATATCTCCACAGACTGATATGGGAAACCCTGTCTTCTTAAAAAGGATCGCAAAAAAGACCTCCTTTCAGAAATAGTATTGAGATTTAAGCGAGAAAATGTTGATGGTTTTCTTAGCAAGGATTCAACATTTTTCTTTATGGCTTCCATAAAATCGCTTTCTGGAATAGTAGCCATGCTGTCAGCCAGTATTGTCTGAGGGTTTTCGAAAAGCCCAATTCGAGGCCAGGCCAAAGCTTGCATTCTAGTAGGCCCCTGTCCTCTATTTACACAGTGCGACTGAAAAAGCATCCTAACATAGCGGCGGTCATCCACATAATGCTCGGAGCATATCCATCGAATACAAATATGCGCAATTTCCGGCTCATATCCTTTTTTTAGAAGTTTCTGATATAGCTGTCTTGAAGCTTGTTCAGCTCGAGAAATAAGCAAAAGAGCATCATTGCGAGCTCTATGCAGAGTACTAAGGCGGCTCAGAAGCAGAATCATCTCTTCATCTATTGATTCGCCTTCCGAATGTTCGGTCAGAGAATAGACATCCAACGAACTATTGTTCGATGATAGTTCTAGAAGCTGTGCATCCACTTCATCGAAACAAAACAGAAGGCCTCCAGAAACCGCCACTTCGAACGATCCGGAGGCCTTTTTGCGAACGGAATCGATCCGCATCGCCATAAGTCGTCAGCGTTTGGAGAACTGGAATCTTCTGCGAGCGCCGCGTTGCCCGTATTTTTTTCTTTCCACCATGCGCGGATCGCGAGTCAATAGGCCATTGGCTTTAAGCGAAATATGATTTGCCGGATCGATCTGAGCCAAAGCACGGGCAAGGCCATGAGAACAAGCACCCGCCTGCCCGGATAAACCGCCACCTACTACCGTAATATATGCGTCGAATTTATTTTCGCTATCGGTTACAAGAAGCGGCTTTCTAACTTGGGCAATTAGACCTTCAACTGCAAAATAATCCTTAAGATCTTTCTCGTTTATGAATATCTTACCTGAGCCATCTCGTAGGAAAACTCTGGCGACTGCGCATTTCCTGCGGCCCGTTCCAATACCAAGATTGATGTTCTTTACCATTTCTTTCCTTCTCCGCTCAAATATCTATTGCAATCGGATTCTGTGCCATATGCGGATGATCGGGACCAGCATAGACCTTTACATTCTTGAACAGCTTGCGGCCAAGAGGCCCCTTGGGCAACATGCCTTTGATTGCAATCTCTATTGGAGATACTGGATTGCGGACGATAAGCTCTTCAAAGCTAATATCCTTAATACCACCAGGATATCCAGTATGGTGATAGTATGTTTTATTCTGACGTTTGCGCCCTGTTATATCGACTTTGTCAGCATTGATAATAATGACATAATCCCCTGTCTCTTGACTTGGAGTAAATGTCGGCTTGTTTTTGCCTCTCAAAATCGAAGCAACCTTAGCTGCCACGCGACCAAGTGGCTTACCTGCTGCATCGATGACATACCAATTTCGATCGGTGGTTGCAGCAGTAAAAAATGCAGTCTTCATTTATATATGCCTTCACCTTATTGAGGAATACTTAAAAATGCGGGTGCATATTCCCACAGTTTCAAAAATCTGTCAAGCATCCGAGCTAAAAAACAGCTTTTAGTCTCCTTTTTTCTCGGTAGCTTTCTCTTCGTTTTCAGAATTCTTAGACTTGTTCTTCTCTTCTTCTTTTTCTCTCTCTTCTTCTTTTTTCTCTTCTATTTTATCTTTGATATCTGCTATTCCAATAAAAACTGCAAGGGCACCAATCATTAAAGCTATTACAGGCAAAGCACCCCTAAGAAAAGCTAGGACATCACTCCACCATCCTAAAATCCCTGGAATTACCATGAGTACCGCCACTACTATTAGTCCAATCCCAACTAATAATGCAGTCATTTCTCTTCTCCTTTTATTTGTGCTAACTTTCTGGCATTTGTGTTTAGCGGACCGATATGTCCTCAATTGTTTTTTAATATAACACAAGCATCAATTATTCGCAATGGAGCGTTGATACACACTTGTATATCGGCATAATCGAGATTATAAACATCACATGATATCGCCTCGTTCTCTAGTCATGTATAAAACAAAACCCGCTATTGTTATCTCAAAAGATTTAGATAGGATTTTGATCAAGCCAATAGATGGAGATGAACACAGAGTGCGAATCAAAGATCTGACTCTTGTCCATGCTGGCCCAATTGATTCTTTTCCACCTATTCAACATAGCATAGAGGTAGATGAAGCCATAGAGCTACTAAAAGATGAAAACCCCGAAGGTCTTTCAATAATATCTTGGAATGAGTTTGCAGAACTTGCTTGGAGCAAAGCCGAAGCACGGCATATCGTTATAGCTTGGTATACGCTTCTTGAAAACCCTGCCATAGAAATACTTGATAATGGCTTTAGAATTCGAAGCAAAAAAGAACAGCTAAGACTCCTTGAAAAGGAAAGAATAAGAAAAGAAATTGCCGAAGCTAGAACAGCTTTCGTCGATGCGTTTAGCTTAGCATGGAAAAAGCGCGATCCTTTCTTTATTGAGAAAAATGAGAATTTTAAACCTTTTGTGGATGAATTGAGCAGGTTTGCATGTGGCCTTACATCGGACAGTCCGATTGCCCGCGATCTTGGAATCAGATTGACTCCGCAAGCAGTCCATGAAGCTCTGCTTGCAACCGGGTTTTGGAAGCCTAGTCTTAATCCTTGGCCAGAGAGAAATGGATGCATATTATCCATTCCTTCAGAGCCAAAGAATATCCAGGAACGACCTGAATTGGCCTTGGAGCGATTGGACTTGAGACATCTTCCTTCCTTTGCTATCGATAATGCATGGTCTAAAGATCCTGACGATGCTATCTCTATAGAAGGCAACAGGATTTGGGTACACGTTTCCGATCCAGTTTCCGCTATCGCTCCTATTTCTGCTGAAGATGAAGATGCGCGCACAAGGGCTTCTACCTTGTATTTGCCAGAAAAAACGATACCTATGCTTCACTATTCATTGATCGAGGCTTTTGGTCTTGGCATTTTGCCAGAATCCAGGGCGATCTCATTCGGAATTACCATGCAGAAAAATGGAAAAATCGAACAAATAACGATCGTACCAAGTATTATAAGAGTAACAAGGCTTACTTACGAAGAGGCCGATGTTTTGCTCGAAACCGATACAGTATTACAAAATCTAAATCAAATTGCAGAAGCAAGAAAAAAGCTTAGGCAAGATCAAGGCGCCGTAGATATTGAATACCCTGAAATATCGATTAGAGCTATAGATGGCGATGTTGAGTTTCTGCCTGTTCCAGCAACCCGATCGGCAAAGCTAGTACAAGAACTCATGATTTTGGCAGGAGAGGCTGCAGCGCGATGGGCTTATTCGGCTGGTATTTCATTTCCATATGTTTCGCAGGAGCCACCTATTTCCTCTGATTTAGCTGGCTGTGGTGCAGGACCATCGGAAAGTCTTGCAGAAAACTATGCGCGCCGCAAGGTTATGCGTACAGCTTTTGTGAGTTCCACCTGCGCTGCTCATGCTGGCCTTGGCCTATCATTCTATTCTCAAGTGACGAGCCCGCTGCGGAGATATCAGGATATGTTGGCACATTATCAGATACATGCGGAGCTTGCCCGACAAAAGTCCAGCCATAGATCAGACGAAAAAACTTTTATAGAAGCACCAATAGGGCTCAGCCACGAAATGCTAGATGAAAGACTCTACCTCTATAGTCAGCAAATAACCAAAAATCGCCAAGCTGAACGAGATTCCCGCCTTCATTGGACAATGGTTTACCTCAGTAAACATAGAGATTGGATGGGCCAAGCGACGGTTCTAGAAGTCGATAGAGGCAATGCTCAGATCTATATTCCATCTCTTGGGATCGAAATGCCTATCCGTATATCTCGCAACACAAAGCCAGATACAAACATAACTATCGCGCTGCGACGTGTTTCGATTCCTGAACTTAGCGCAAGCTTCGATGTTGTTTAGAATTAACCCTTTCTATCGGTAGGGTCACTATTTTATTGCGCCTGCAATCATTCCTTTGACAATGTATTTCTGAGCGAAGAGAAAGAACACAATTACTGGAATCATTGCCATAAGTATAGCTGTAAGAATGAGATCCCATTGTTTTACAAAAGCTCCAGCAAAATTGGAAACAGCTAAAGGCACCGTCATTACATCATTACCTTTGCCGAGAACAAGAAGAGGTAAAAGATAATCGTTCCAAATCCAGATACCATTTAGAACCAGCACGGTGGCCTGGATTGGCTTTAGAATAGGGAAAATAATCCTAAAGAAGATTTGATGCTTATGACACCCATCGATAGTAGCAGCTTCCTCTAATTCCAGAGGAATGCTTTTAATGAAACCATGAAACATAAATATAGAAAGAGGTGCACCAAAGCCGATATAACTTAGAATAATTCCCTGATATGTACGCAATAGTCTTATGCCTGTTGCCACGGTAACGGTGCGAAACCAGGATAGAAGCGGAAACATGACAATTTGGAAGGGGATCACCATAGAAGCGACAAAAATAAAGAATATGAATGAAGAAACCTTGGTTTTTGTCCTAACGAGAGCCCAACCAGCCATAGCAGAGAATAAATTGATCAAAATTAGAGAAACAGCCGTTATTATCGCACTCGAAAGAAGTGAGCTAGGATAGCGAACCGATTCGCTAGTCCAGATTTTAACGATATTATCGACAATAGTCCCCCATCTTTTTGGCCAGGCTAAGGGATATTGAGTAACCTCGAAAGATGTCTTAGCCGAATTGATGAGCACAAGGAAAAAGGGAAATAAAAATACTATAAAAAGTATGGC
>DMNL01000112.1 GCA_003452735.1 Spirochaetaceae bacterium | reverse complement strand
GAAAGGCCGACAGACTTCACAATAGGAAGACTCACTCCCATCGAGGTATTCTCGCGCAAGGCAAAAGATATAATGATAGGTCTCGGTTATCAGGAGATGATCTATAACTATCTTGGATCTGGCATGGACTATGCCGAAAAAATGCAAATACCTGCTAATCAGCTTGTAAAAATAGCCAATCCTATGACCGAAAACTATGAGTATGTCAGGAATTCGCCTATTCCAGGGCTCTTGCAGACTGAAAGCGTATCGGCCAAAGCGTCATATCCTCATCGGACATTCGAAGTAGGTAAAGTTGCGCTCAAGGATGCTGAAGCAAATTATGGTATTGTCACACGACAATACATTGGCTTTTTAGTAAGCCATGCACAAGCAGATTACAATGAAATCGCTTCTCATGTCGCGACACTTATGTATTTTTTGGGCAACAATTACACAGTACGCGAGTCCGATGATCCGCGGTTTGTGCCAGGCCGACAGGTCGAAATCCTTGTTGGCGAAAAAGATTCGAAAAGGGTAGGGGTCTTCGGCGAAGTGCACCCTGCGGTTCTGGAAGCCTTCGATGTAATGATGCCCTGTGCCGCAGCTGAACTTGACCTGGATTTACTTCTGACTAGCTAAGAGAATTGAAGCGCAATGCCGTTTTCTCTGCGTCTTTAAGAGAGAGACAAAGAGAGGCTAAAAACGGCATGGATCTCTATGCACATGAACCGCTTGGATTCGATGGAATCTTAGTTCATATTGAGGCAGACATCAGAAGCGGAATACCAGCAGTGGAAATAGTTGGTCTCGCATCGACATCGGTGCGTGAAGCACGCGAGCGCGCCAGGATTGCAGTAAGGAATGCGGGCTTTGAATTTCCTCAGGATCGTATTCTCGTCAACCTTTCTCCTGCGGATTTGCCTAAAGAGGGCTCAGCCTATGATTTGCCTATTGCAATAAAAATACTCGAAAAATCTGGGCAGGTTGGAGACTTGCCGATATGTGCGCTGGCCATGGGAGAATTAACGCTTGAAGGAGAAATACGGCCTGTTAGAGGGATCTTGCCAGCTGTTCGCTCTGCCGCTTCTCATGGTATTCGAATTTGTATCATCCCTTTTGAAAATGCCCAAGAGGCACGGATTGTAAAGTCTGTTCAGGTATGGCCTATCCGTCATCTTGCAGAATCAGCAAGAATTCTTATCGAAATTGGAAAAGGAAAAACCCCGCAAGGACAGACACTACAATGCCAGGAAGAAGATATTTTGCAGCAATCTTCCTCTTTTTGGTTCGATCTGAATGAAAGCAAGGAAACATACAGCGATTTTCGAGGTGATGAGAGATTGATGCGTGCACTTGTCATTGCTGCGGCGGGAGGACATAACATGTTTCTCGCCGGACCACCAGGTGCCGGAAAGACCATGGCTGCTCGTCGATTTCCTTCGATCCTTCCAGATCTTTCAGAGCATGAAGCTCTAGATACAGCTTCTATTTATTCTCTTTGGGGGAGCCTCCAGACCTGCTTGGGAAAGAGGCCACCATTTAGATCACCACACCATTCTGCCAGTCTTGAAGGAATACTGGGAGGTGCAAGACCCCTGAGGCCAGGAGAAGTTAGTCTGGCTCATCATGGAGTGCTTTTTCTCGACGAGTGTCCTGAATTTAGGCGGGATGTTTTACAGGGGCTCCGCGAGCCCGTTGAACGTGGCTATGTTGATATCGTGCGAGCAGGTCGAGTGCTTCGTTTTCCTTCGGATTTTCAGCTTATTATGGCAGCAAATCCTTGTCCCTGTGGCAATTTGGGCATGCCTGGAAAAACCTGCATATGCTCTCCCGAAGAGATTAGGCGATATTGGAAAAAGCTCGGAGGACCTCTCTTAGATAGAATAGATATGCGAATCGCGATTTTGCCTCCGAAAGCTTCGCGCCTTATTGAGTCTCAAGCAGTCGATGTAGATTCGCTTCGCGATAAAGTTTTATTTGCACGCGATCTTCAAAGCATTCGGCTCAAAAGGATAAACGATGATGGAACGAATAAGAAAGAAATGGATAGTATAGGATATTCAAGATGCATAACTTTTTCGGACACAAAACAAATTCTTGCCCGCAACAATGCCCATATTCCTGCTGGGATCATAAATGAGATGTGTCATGTTGAAGGATCGGCCGAAAAAGCATTTCTATCGGGAATGGCCAATTATAACCTTTCTGCCCGTGCTGGTCACAGTATTCTTAGGCTTGCTCGTACCATAGCCGACATAGATGGAGAGGACGAAATCTCAGAGTCTGCAATACAAGAAGCGATCGAGTATCGACAGTTTGGTGATGGAGATGCTGTTTGGCCTTTTTAATCGATGGATTCTTGATCCATTTAAATCCTATCGATATAAATTTCGAGCTCAAAACATAAATAAAGTCTGGATAAAATCTTTGAAAGGAAGTGTTCAGTACCGAATTGGTATGCCTTCTCTGTTAGATCTATAAATTCCTTCGATGATGCGCGCGACCTGGAGGCCATCTGAGCCAGTCACCGAGGGAGCTTGCCCCTCCAAAATCGCGCGAGCAAAATTTTCTTCCTGCTGTGCAAAAAAATACCATGTGGCATCGATGCTAGAAAAAAATTCTTCATCCTCTTTTTGCCACTCCGTCCTAAGAGCTTCTTGTCCAGGAATGGTCCAAATATCGTTATATGGCGCTTCTAGCACGGCGCTGCGTCCAGCAATGAACATTGCTCCACCATCGGTTTGAACCCCAGCAGAAGCCCCTGAACTTCCATGAATATGGACTTTCGCATAGATTCCTGGCTTTTGTGAGTTAGATATAAAAATCGATGCAAGACCCCCAGACTTAAAGAGAACCGTCGCTACTGCCGAATCATCGACCTCTATGTAAGGATGATTGATATTCGACCATCTACCGTAGACTTCTGCTACTTCTCCCATATACCAGCACAGGAGATCGAATTGATGAGGAGCCTGATTAACGATCACACCTCCGCCTTCATGTTCCCAGGATCCTCGCCATGGATCGGATCGATAATAGGCTTCGTCTCGCCAGCCGAGAATAGTGAGCTGACCTAAGGCTGGTATCCCGAGATTTCCTTCGTCTATTGCATGGCGAATTCGCTGACAAGATGGATACCAGCGCCGCTGTGCAATAACACTGAGAAGCAGATTTCGCTTATTTGCTTCGCTGATCAGTGTCTCGGCTTCGGCTACTGATAGAGTAAGAGGTTTTTCGACAAGCACATGGCATCCTGCTTTAAGCGCTAATAACGCGTCCGAATAATGCTGGGGGTGGGGTGTTGTAATCAAGACAGCTTGAATGGCATCTTCTTTGACCATCTCTTTCACGCTATTTCGGGAATTCAACCCCCATCGATAGGCAAAAGAATCTCGCTTTTCTTGTCTATGACCACAAACAGATACAAGTTCTCCATGCTGTATGGTTGCGAGTGCCTGTGCATGGAGCGCTGCAACTTTTCCATATCCAATCATTCCAAATCGAACTTTATTCTGCATGCTTATCTCCTATCTATGAGGAAACCTTATATCTGAGAATACTTTATGAGATTTGCCAAAAACAAACAAAAGAAATGGCGCAGCAATCGATAGATCGATTGACACATTCATCCATCAAGGAGTCAACACGACCTTGAGAAGCCCCGGCTCCCGCTTATATAGCCGCTCAAACCACAACGGGCCTTCTTCGAGAGGAGCAATCGCGCTTATTACTTGTCTCACATCGATAGTTCGATTCGCCATCAATGCAAGCGAAACTGGATACTCACCCGAAATTGCGCAAGAACCCAGCAATGCAATTTGCCGTGTGACAACCGACTGCAAGGGAATTTCCGCCTTGTTGCTGATATTGCCTATTAGCGTCACCGAACTTCCCTTTCTCACGCTTTCTATGGCGGTACCAATGGCAGCGCTTGCTCCCACTGCCTCAAACGCTCTATCGACACCTCTATTATTTGTCATTGAAAGCACCGTTTTATGAGATTCTGGATCTTGGGGGTCGAGCGCTATGTCAGCGCCTGCTTCTATGGCTGCTTTCCTTCGCTTTTCATCCGTATCGAAGGCTATTATCAGGTGTGGCGAATATGCGCGGATTATCTGAATGAGCAGTAGCCCGATAAGCCCAGAGCCAATAACTGCTGCGTTTTCTCCTGGTTTCATGCCTGTGATATCGAATGCGTGCATGGCAACGCTGACGGGCTCGGTGAGTGCGGCTTCCTCAAATGCTACATTGTCTGGCAATTTATACACAATTCTTTCCGGAACAATCACATATTCTGCAAAAGTTCCATCTTTTCGGTATTCATCACAAGATACTCCGAGTACACGCCTTTTGTCGCACAAATTTACCTGTCCTTGTCTGCAAAAGTAGCATTCGCCACACCACACCGTCGAATCAAAGGTTACTCTATCACCTATTTTAAGCGACTTGACTTCAGATCCCACTGATTCAACTACGCCGGAAGCTTCATGTCCCATCACTAACGGAGGCTTTCGCCTTCCTGTTGAACCATCGAAACCATGAATATCGGAACCACAGATTGCCGTAGCCTTTACTCGAACGAGCAGTTCATCGGCGGCTTCGATATGTGGAATTGGAATATCTTCTATTTCCAAGTATTTGTATTCTTTCAATACCATTGCCTTCATAGTTGCTATTAATTCCTATTGTATTTCTTTTATCTCTGGATGCGTGCTGAACCGCCTTGTGCGAGCGCTTTCACTTGCTCAAGACTTGCCATCGTGGTATCGCCAGGAT
>DMNL01000023.1 GCA_003452735.1 Spirochaetaceae bacterium | reverse complement strand
AATAGATTGTTTGTCCCTTAGTACCGCGCGAATGAACATTGAAAAGATCATAACTTACACGTTTACCAAATCCATTCTGAGTTATGATCAGCATAGACTCATTGGGGTTTACTCGCAGCATAGCAGCAAGCTCGTCTGATTCATGCAAGGAAATTCCTCGCACACCCCGAGCAGTGCGACCCATTTCTCTAACCTGAGACTCATGGATTCTCAGCGCCTGACCTTTTCTCGATATCAACATCACCTCATCGGAGCCCTGTGTCAAAATAGCGGATATCAGTTTGTCTCCATTATCGAGAGAAATACCAATTATGCCCCGCGTCTTGGCATTTACAAATTCCTTTGTTGCGACTTTCTTAACGACTCCTTTGAGTGTACCCATCAAGATATATTCTTTTTCGGAAAAATCGCTAAAATCGACTACAGCCGTTATTTCTTCATCTTCGGAAATTGCGAGAAGTGAACGAATATGAGGGCCTCTTGCCTGCTTGCTCGACTCTGGAATCTCGAGGACTTTTAGCCAATATGCTTTGCCCCAGCTTGAAATAAAGAGCAGATAATCATGAGTGTTGGCAATAAATAGCTGTTCGACAAAGTCCTCCTCAATTAAAGCGGCTGAATTTGAGCCCTTCCCCCCTCTTCCTTGAGACCTATATTGATTCACAGAGATTCGCTTAATAAAACCCTTGTTGGAGATGAGTATAGCCATCTCTTCAGGTTTAATTAGATCTTCGATGTTGATCTGTTCGACTTGATTGGGTACAATTTCAGTGCGTCGGTCATCGCCATATTTTTCCGCTAGATCGTGAATTTCTTGCTTGATCACAAGACGGATGGAATTGGGGTCTGAAAGCAATCCCTTTAGATACTCAATTCGGGCCTCGATATCCTTTAGTTCGGCTAGAATTTTATCTGTTTCGAGGCTTGTCAGCCGACCGAGCCGCATATCGACAATAGCCTGAGCTTGGGCTTCGCTCAATTCGAAGCGCTCGCATAAGCGATTTTTTGCTGTATCAATATTTTGGCTTGATTTTATTATGGCCACAACTTCATCAATATTTCTCAAAGCAATTACCAGGCCACGAAGAATGTGAGCACGCTCCTCGGCTTTTTTAAGTTCGAATTTGGAACGACGAGTGATTACTTCGAACCTGTGCTGAACAAAATAGAAAATTAGCTCTTTCAAATTGAGACATTTTGGTACGCCATCCACTAGCGCCAGGTTGATCACTCCGAATGTGCTCTGTAAAGGCGTCCTCATGAATAGCTGATTTAGCACAATCTTGGTTATTGCCCCCTTTCGGAGCTCAAGAACTATGCGGATTCCTTCTCTGTCGCTCTCATCGCGGAGGTCTGAAATTCCATCGATTTGCTTTTCTCGCACAAGCTCTGCAATACGGGTTACAAGTATCGTTTTGTTCAACGCATAAGGAATTTCTGTAAAGACAATCTGCTCGCGGCCACTTTTCATAGTCTCTATGATAAAGCGTCCTCTTACCGTCAACCTTCCACGACCTGTCTCGTAGGCATCTTTAATACCTTGTAAGCCGTAGATAATACCGCCTGTCGGGAAATCGGGCCCTTTGACGTAATTCATTAAATCATCAATAGTTATGTCTGGCTTGTCGATAAAAGCCTCTATTGCGAGCGCAATCTCGCGCAAGTTGTGTGGTGGCATATTCGTTGCCATTCCAACGGCTATCCCGCTCGAGCCGTTTATAAGCAGATTTGGAATGGCCGAAGGCAAAACGCTTGGCTCTTTTAAGCTTTCATCGTAGTTGGGAACAAAATCCACGGTCTCCTTGTCGAGATCAGCAAGCATCTCTTCTCCGATTTTCGAGAGCTTAGCCTCTGTGTAGCGACTAGCCGCCGGAGGATCTCCATCTATCGAACCGAAGTTTCCCTGGCCTTGAACAAGTGGGTATCGCAAGGAGAAAGGCTGAGCCATTCTAACAAGAGCATCGTAAAGCGACTGATCCCCATGTGGGTGATATTTGCCCATTGCATCGCCGGTAATACGCGCACTTTTCTTGGTTGGCGCATTACTGCGAAGTCCAAGTTCGTCCATGGCATACAAAAGCCGCCGATGTACCGGCTTGAGTCCGTCTCGCACATCCGGTAGAGCGCGCGAGACGATTACGGACATGGCATAGTTGAGATAAGAACTCTTGACTTCTTCTTCTATTGGAACAGGAATAATATTGCTTGGTTCCGCCATTCTGATCTGCCTTTATATATCTAGGTTCGATACCGTAAGCGCATTTTCTTCGATAAAACGGCGCCTTGGTTCCACTTGCTCGCCCATCAGGGTTACAAACATCTCTTCTGCAAGGATTGCGTCTTCCATGGTAATTCGCTTGATGATTCTTTGGCTGGGGTCCATGGTAGTTTCCCAAAGCTGTTCTGGATTCATTTCGCCTAAGCCCTTATAGCGCTGTACCGAAATCTTGGAAGGGTCTTTATTCGCCTGCAATATAATCCTATCCTTTTCTTCATCGCTATAAGCATAGTGTATTTCCCTGTCAAAACTTATGCGGTATAGGGGCGGCATGGCGAGGTATACATGCCCTTTCTCGATGAGTTCTGTCATATAGCGATAGAAGAAAGTGAGAAGCAGAGTCCTTATATGAGATCCGTCCACATCGGCATCTGCCATTATGATCACCTTATGGTAACGGAGTTTCGATATATCGAAATCTTCTCCTATGCCCGTGCCAAGACTAGCGATTATCGGCTGTAGCTTGTCGTTGCCTATCACCTTGTCTAATCTAGCTTTTTCAACATTTAGCATCTTACCCCATAGAGGCAAAATGGCTTGAAAAAGCCTGTCCCTGCCCATCTTTGCAGATCCACCAGCAGAATCTCCCTCTACAATGAAAAGCTCACATTTGGTTGGGTCTTTTTCCTGACAATCTGCTAGCTTGCCTGGCAGGCTCGATGCTTCTAGGAGGTTTTTTCTTCTTGTTAGCTCGCGGGCTTGTCTTGCTGCTATGCGAGCCCGGGCTGCGCTAGTGCATTTCCCTAGGATAATATCAATTACATCAGGATTCTTTTGAAAATAGAGATCAAGTTGTTCGGATAGAAAGCCTTCTACAATACCCTTGACTTCGGTGTTACCTAACTTGGCCTTTGTCTGGCCTTCGAATTGTGGCTCCAACACTTTTATCGATAGAACCGCAGTAAGGCCTTCGCGCACATCATCGCCCGAAAGAGTCTCCTCTATTTTCTTGCTATATTTAGATTTTTTGAAGAAATCGTTGACAACTTTTGTTAGAGCATTTCTAAATCCAACAAGATGGGTGCCGCCTTCTTTAGTATTTATTCCATTGACATAGGTGAACATCGTCTCATTGTAGCCATCGTTATATTGCATGCCGATTTCTATCTCAACTTCATCGCGGGTACCCAGGAAATAGATCACATCTTTATGTATTACGGTCTTATTTTTATTGAGATATTCTACGAATTCCTGAAGACCTCCTTCGAAGTGGAAGTCAATTCGTTTAGGCTGAGACAGCCTTTCGTCTATAAGAGATATCTTTATGCCTTTGTTCAGGAATGCAAGTTCTCGTAAGCGATTGCTTAGCACATCGAATGAGTAGACTGTCTCTTCGAATATATCTGGATCAGCCTGAAATCGTACTACTGTACCTGACTTGTCTGTTTCTCCGATAGCGGCAACTGGCTTTTCCGCTATGCCGCGCACATATTTCTGATAGAATATCTTTCCATTGTTGTGAACGTATACCTCTAACCAGGCTGACAGCGCATTGACCACAGAGACTCCTACGCCATGAAGCCCTCCGGAGACCTTGTAATTCTTCTTGTCGAATTTGCCGCCAGCATGAAGACGGGTCATAACAAGCTCGAGGGCAGAAATACCTTCAGTAGGATGGATATCCACCGGAATACCCCGGCCATCATCCTCTACTCTCACAATATCCTGCCTCTCCAGCGCTACTACGATATTTTTACAGAAGCCTGCCAGGGCTTCGTCTATCGAATTGTCGACAACTTCATATACTAGATGATGGAGACCTTCGATACCCGTAGTACCTATGTACATACCTGGCCTTCTGCGAACGGCCTCCAATCCTTTGAGCACTTGAATGGTATTTGCGGAATAACTGCTAGTCTTAGATTCCATGGTTATCCTGAATTGAATAGTAGAAAATAGGAGCAAGATTTGGCAAAAATCTCATTGCTTATCATATCAAATAGAGGGAATTGAGTAAAGTCAAATGCCAAAGCGCTTCGAAAAACCTAATTATATTGACTTGTGGATAACCTGTGCATAACTTGTTATTTCGTTGTGATTAGCTTGTGGATTTATAAGATAATTCCTTTAGCTTACAAGAAAATCTGTCATTTATAATCGCAACTTAAAATAATCAATCAAGAAATAGGCCTATTATAGGCCACTTTTAGATTGTTTCCTTAACAAAAAGCATAAATTTTTTAAAATTTACCCTATTGGCATCTTGCACTCGATGGTGCTTTGGTATATAGAAAATTTATACTTTCTTGTGGAAAACTTGTGGAAATGTGCATGGAGGAGCTGGAGATTCTGACGCATGACCGATGATAATGGAACAATTTGGCAAAAAGCTCTCGAAATTGCCAAGTCTCAGGTCCCAGAGTCCGAATTCATCATGTGGTTCAGGCTATCTTATGTTGGATTCGAAAATGGAACTATCCTGCTCGAGGCGAACAATACCTTCCTTAGAGATCAATTTGTCAGAAAATACAGTCAATTTATGAAGGAGATC
>DMNL01000166.1:361-5467 GCA_003452735.1 Spirochaetaceae bacterium | reverse complement strand
TTGCCACATTCTCTAGCGGGAATTCTCTTGCAACAGCTTGAGAGAGATCCGGATAGAGAAGCATAAAAGCTTCATCAAAAACTGCTTGTGCCGCTGGATGCTTGCAGCTTGAGAATAAGAGGCTTATCAGTATAATAGAAATATACATCAATGTGCGAGGAAGTCTCCGGCAGAAAGAAGCTAAGCAATACTCAATTGTGTACCACATTTGATAAACCTGTTGCATAATCGCATAATTCTCTATATAACGACAATAACCTGCTGCAAAGAGAATTTGTACATTGTCGGAGGATTATATGATCAGTTATAAAGAGCTTGGCCTTGTAAACAGTGTTGAGCTTTTCCGCAAGGCTATGGAGGGTGGATACGCTATCCCAGCCTATAATTTTAACAACATGGAGCAGATGCAGGCTATTATTCAGGCTTGTGTTGAGACGAGAAGCCCTGTCATACTTCAGGTATCCTCTGGTGCACGCAAGTATGCAAACGCTACCCTACTGCGATCGATGGCAAAAGGCGCTGTCGAATATGCAAAAGAGCTAGGCTATCCTATTCCGATCGTACTGCACTTGGATCATGGTGATAGTTTCGAGTTATGCAAGGACTGCATAGAAAACGGCTTTTCTTCCGTAATGATAGATGGTTCTCATCTGCCTTACGATGAAAATGTGGCTCTTACAAAAAGAGTGGTTGAATTTGCCCATGCTCAGAAAGACTATGTCAGTGTGGAAGGAGAGCTTGGGGTGCTTGCAGGTATCGAAGATGAAGTATCGGCGGAAAGGAGCCATTACACAAGGCCAGAAGAAGTCGAAGACTTCGTCAAGAAGACGGGAGTCGATAGTCTCGCTATTTCGATTGGTACAAGTCATGGTCGTGCAAAGTTCAAACCAGAGCAATGCACTCGTACTCCTGATGGAGTGCTGATTCCTCCTCCGCTTCGTTTCGATATCCTCGAAGAAGTGGAAAAGCGAATTCCTGGATTCCCAATTGTTCTTCATGGTTCTTCCTCGGTTCCAGTAGAGTATGTGCGCATGATCGAGCAGTACGGTGGGAAGCTTCCAGACTCTGTGGGCATTCCAGAAGATCAGCTTAGAAAAGCAGCTCGCAGTGCGGTATGCAAGATCAACATCGATTCCGATGGAAGGCTTGCCATGACCGCTATTGTGCGAAAAGTTCTTTTCGAGCATCCTGAAGAGTTCGATCCGCGCAAATACCTGGGGCCTGCACGAGATGAGCTAAAGAAGCTTTACATGCACAAGAACATTGAAGTGCTGGGTTCCGCAAACCGCGCTTAGTATCGCGATTAGTATTTAGAGTAGATTATTTTTTAGTGAACATCTCTGTAGGCCTTTACCTACAGGGGTGAGTATGATAATATACGCCGCGCCTTTGAGCTGTCGAAAAGGCAGAGAAAAGAGGCCGCTTTTCTGCCCCCGTTAAGAGAAGCGAGCCTGCGGCAGAGGAGGCCAGTTGGCAGAGAAAGATTTGCGGATCAACGAGCAGATCCGTGTGCGCGAAGTGCGTCTAATCGATGAAAATGGCGAGCAGAGAGGAATAGTACCTACTCTTGAGGCATTGCGGATCGCACATGAGGCCGGACTCGACCTCGTGGAAGTTGCGCCGCAATCCGTTCCGCCTGTATGTAGATTGCTCAACTATGGCAAGTACAAGTTTGAGCAAGAAAAAAAGGTAAAAGATGCAAAAAAGCGAGCAAAGGTCACGGAACTCAAGGAAATTCGAATGCAGCCCAAGATTGCTGAGCATGATCTCGACTTTAAGGCGAATCATGTGCGAGAATTCCTAGAGGATGGCAATAAGGTCAAAGTGACCATTCGCTTCCGTGGACGAGAGCTGGCGCATACGGAAATAGGTGAGGAAATCCTTCAAAGAATTCTTGCTAAACTGGAAGGCTCCTATGTACTCGAACGACCTCCCGTTATGGAAGGTCGATTTATGTCGATGGTGCTTCAACCAAAGACAGGCGCCGCAAAAAAGCAGCCGGAAGGCGATACTATTACTGTCGTCCCGGGAATAGAACATTGATTTAGAAGGATGGTACATAATGCCCAAGATGAAGACCAAAAAAGCCGCAGCAAAACGTTATAAACTCACAGCTAGCGGCAAAGTAAAATACAAGAAAATGAACTTGCGCCACATTCTCACCAAGAAGACTACAAAGCGTAAGAGAAACTTGAGGAAGCCAGGATTCCTTGACGCAGGTCCCGTATATCAGATCAAGAAAAAGCTTCTCCCTTACGGCTGACAGAATTGGAGGATGAAAGGCTATGCCGAGAGCAATAGATGGAACAAAACGAAAAGATCATCGCAAAAAAACACTGAAGATTGCAAAAGGTTACTGGGGTCGGCGACATTCCAATCATAAGGCAGCAAAGGATGCGGTCGCCAAAGCGCTCCAAGATTCTTACAACGACAGGCGCAATAAAAAAGCAGATTTCAGAAGACTCTGGATCGCTCGCATAAACGCAGCTTGTCGCATGAGGGATATCAGTTATAGTCGTTTTATGGAAGGGCTTTCGAAAGCTGATGTAAAAATAAATCGAAAGATGCTTGCTGATATGGCTGCGCGTGACCCGGAAACTTTCGATACAATTGTGGAGAAGGCTAAAGCAGCCCTTCAGGGGTAAAGTATATGTTGAATCTTGAGCAGGTTCGTGCGCTAGAAGCGCGGGTTGAAAAAGCGGTTGTCCTTATTACAAAACTGAGACAAGAAAACGCGGACTTGGAGAGTCAGCTTGCAGACATAACTCGTGCAGAGGAGCTGCTCAGGAATCAGAATGCTGAACTCGAACGTCAGAATGCGGCTCAAATACGATTGGTCACGGAGATATCCGAGAAGCTTGAGAGCCTTAGCACTCATGTCAAAGAAGCCGAAGAAAAGTTAGCCCAAGCCGAACTAAAGGCTGCCGAAGCCGAGGAGCGTGCTGCCACTATGGAGCGCAAAGCTCAGGGGGCTGAAGAAGAAATCGCACGATATCGTGATCGGGCACTTTCTGCAGAGCGACGAATTGCCGAGATGGAAGCTAAAGCAGAAGAACTGAAGTCTGAGCAAGATAAGATCGAGCAGGGGCTGATTCAAGCACTCTCAAAGCTTGATTCCTTCGAAGACATGGTGCTCGAGATGTCGATAGGATCAAACCCACAGGGAGACAGATCTCTTGCTCAAGCGGAAAAGATTTTTTCTACATCTGAAGGGTTATCAAGGAAAGAAGCTTCGGATAAAGAAGTAGCTTCGGAGGAAAGAGGCGGTTTGGAAGCATCCGAGCCATATCTTGAGAGCAAAGCACAGGAAATGTCTGAATCGAGTCAAGGAGGGGGAGATTTAGAGGAGCCGGCGGACGATTCCCAGCCGGATTCTGAGTCCCAGAATGCCCCCTTTCGAGGAGGCCAAGATGAGCTCGATATCTTCTAGCCATCCCATGCATATTGAAATACTTGGTCAATCTTTTACAATCAAGACCGATGATAGTCCCGAATATATCGAGAGCCTGGTAGAAGATTTGAAACAGAGGTATGCAAGAATCTCTGCCAGGATGAGTGTAGCTGACCCTCTGCGTGTTGCGATTTTGGCGGGTCTTTTCCTTTTGGATGATTTAAGAAAAACAGAAAGCCGTCCAATGTCGTTCAAGGGTAAAGCGCCTAAGGATAAGGCCAGCCAACCGGAAGGCCAACTGTTGAGTGAAGACTTCGATGAAGACCAAATTTTTGAAAAGCTAGATAAGAAGCTCGGAGAACTTGGGCTTTGATTACCGATTATTGGCTATATTCTTATATTTTGATATATTCTGTTTTAATTATTTGAAATCAAGTCCTAGACAGAGGAGAGTTTTTGATGATAATGCCGCTTGAGTCTCTTATAAATTTCTCAGGAAATGCGTACGAATTGGCTGCAGCAATTGCTGTTCGAGCATATCAGCTTGCCGTATTGCGGACACCAGAAGTAGAGAAAAACAACGGCAAGGTCGTTTCTATGTCGACTCAGGAAATCCTCGAAAAGACCGTTGGCTACAAACTCATTACCAGTTGATGCCATAATACTTGTTGGTCCAACTGCATCTGGAAAAACCCATCTTTTAGACACTATTTTTGGTGAAGGCGCAGATTCATGGATTCCGCGACTTCGAAGCCTGTGGCACGCCGATCTTTATTCTGCTCAAGTAATCTCTGCAGATTCTATGCAGGCTTATCGATTTATGAATATTGGAACAGCTAAGCCGTCACAGGATTTGCTAAAGAGACTTCCTCATCATCTTATAGACATAAAAAATCCTAACGAGCAGTATACAGCAGGCGAGTTTGTCGAGCGAGCCGACACATTGTGCTCTCTGCTTAAAGCTCAAGGGATTCTGCCTATCGTGAGTGGTGGAACTGGCTATTATCTCATGAATTTTATCTGTGGCTTGCCTTCTTCTCCGCCGAGTTCTCGAGCAATTCGTGCGCAAGTCGCCAAAGATTTAGAAATATTTGGGGCTCAGGCCTTGAGAGAAGAACTTGCAAAGACCGATCCCAAAACTGCTGCTCGAATCCATGAGCGAGATATCTATAGACTTACGAGAGCTGTCGAGATTCTCAGAGCCTCAGGAAAGCCACCAAGTCTATTCGCTCCTCTAAAGACTATTCGTTCAGACAGACATTTTCTTCTGATTGGGATGACGCGGAGCCGGGAGGAATTGCATACACGAATCCATGAACGAGTTGAAGCTATGATGATGGAAGGTCTTGCATCTGAAAATGAGAAGCTTAAGAATCTTGGATATAATTCCAACGATCCAGGTCTTCGAGCCATTGGATATCGGGAATTCTTCGAACTTGAAGGGGAGCCAATTGAAAGAATAGCAAATGCCATAGAATTGCACACAAGACAATATGCAAAACGTCAAATGACGTTTTTCCGTGCTTTACCAGGACTTATTTGGATAGAGCCATATCCTGAAGATTTTTTCCGTGCTCTCAAAGAAATCGGATTGCGACGCTAAGGCCTGTCTATTCACAGCAATGTTCTGTGTCTCTTAATATTGTAAGATAATGCCAGTTTCTATAGGGCTGAATCTTTCTCTAGACAGGCTTAGGCGAGCTCGTTATAGTGCC
>DMNL01000166.1:0-247 GCA_003452735.1 Spirochaetaceae bacterium | reverse complement strand
CTGATGAATGCAGACCTCATTAAGACGATTGTTCTTTCTATTCTTCCTGTATCGGAACTGAGGGGAGCAATTCCATACGCTGTTTACAAAGGGTTTTCCATTCCTATTGCTGCTTCTATATCGATTGCGGCGAATATCTGCGTGCCTGCTATAGCTTTTTTATTCTTGGAGAGTCTCCATAGGCTTTTATACAAGATTCCGCAATATAGGCGATTCTTTGACAGTTTTGTGGATAGAGCGCGGACAA
>DMNL01000137.1 GCA_003452735.1 Spirochaetaceae bacterium | reverse complement strand
AAAGACATAAATGGCTTAGCTCGCAATGCTGTTCTTATGCTCATTGCTTATTTTCTTAGCAATAGCTTTAATCTGATCGCAAATAGGAAAATGGCGACTATATCCCAGGATGCTCTCAAGAACTTACGCCACGATCTATTCGTGCATATCCAATCGCTCCCTATGCGCTTTTTCGATACTAATTCCGCAGGCGGGCTGATGAGCAGACTAACGAATGACATCGACGCTATCAATCAGGCCGTATCTCAGAATATCATCTCGCTTGTTGCTGGTGTTATTACAATGTCTGGTATTCTAGTGAGCATGTTTATTCTAAACCATTGGCTTGCCCTAGCCAGCCTCATCGTTATCCCAATAATGTATTGGTTCAGCAATTTTGTAGCAAAATACACTCGCAAAGGATTCAGAGAATTGCAAAAAGAGCTGGGCGATCTCAATGCCGTGGCTGAGGAGACTATCTCTGGTTTCAAGGTAATCAAAGCCTTCCGTCGCAATGATTCAGCAATCGAAACCTTCAGGAAGAAAAATGATTCGGTATATAAGGCAGCTGTCTATGCAAATTCCTATGCATTGCTTCTAATGCCTCTTACAGGGGTAATCGGCAGTTTTTTTGTCATAGTGCTGGCTAGTCTTGGCGGTTGGCTAGCTCTTAGAGAGCTTGTCAGCATTGGCATGATCGCCACATTCATAAACTACGCACAGAATTTTACTCAGCCTTTAAGGCAGATATCGAATCTGTACAACTCGATCCAAGCGGCGCTAGCTGGAGCCGAGCGAGTCTTCGAGATAGTCGATATGGCACCGGAAACTGTTAAGATACCAACATTAGAGGATGCAAGAGCGAACTCTGAAAATGCAACAAAAGCCGACGATAATTCTATGCTCGATGCTTCCAAAGCTTCTACGGTCTTTAGCCTCGAACAATTTCAGGGCAATGTAAGCTTCAAGAATGTAGTATTCAGCTATATTCCTGGTAAGCCCGTAATCAAGAATTTCAACGTAGATATCCCTGCGGGGCTTACGGTAGCGTTAGTTGGACCTACGGGAGCAGGTAAGACTACGATTACTAACCTTCTCACGCGTTTCTACGAGATCGATGAAGGACAGATTCTATTCGATGGTGTGGATATCCGCACTATTCCCAAAGAAGTAGTCCGGCGCGCCATAGGTCTTGTTCTGCAGGATACTTTTCTCTTTGCGGATTCTGTGCTAGAGAATATTCGCTTTGGTAGGCTTGATGCAACAGATGAGGAATGTATCCAAGCCGCCAAGATGGCGGAAGTCGATCACTTTATTCGACAGCTCCCCGATGGCTACCAGACAAATCTTTCGGAGCGCGCGAGCAATTTGAGCCAAGGCCAACGCCAGCTTTTATCAATTGCGCGGGCTATCCTTGCAGATCCGACAATACTCATCCTGGACGAAGCCACTAGTAGCGTCGACACGCGCACAGAACTTCGCATCCAAAGAGCTCTTTTGCGACTCATGCAGGGAAGAACGAGCATAGTTATTGCTCATAGACTTAGCACCATTCGCGATGCCGACAAGATTATCGTAATCGACAACGGCGAAATTGTAGAAATAGGAGATCATCAAGCGCTCCTCGCAAAGCGGGGCTTTTATCATCATCTTTACATGAGTCAATTCAAAGGAAATGAAATATAATCGAAGACAGATTATTTAGTTCTATTCAAGCATCCATAAAGCATGGGAGGAAAAACATGAATCGAAGGGATGTACCGCTAAAAGATTTTCACTACGATATAGCTCAGCTGCGCGATTATTGGTTTGCGTTATTTGCGGGTGATTTTTATGCAGGGGTCTTCAATGCGATGACCATTTCCTGGGGCAGCTATGGACATGTATGGGATAAGATGGTGTTTCAGGTTATGGTACGTCCCTCAAGGTATACCTATGAATTCATGAACCGATATGATAGCTTTACTCTCAATGCTTTTGCTCCGAAATATAGAAAAGCTCTCTCCATTTTAGGTTCTAATTCAGGCCGAAATCTGGATAAGATAGCATTGGCTGGCCTTACTCCTATGGCTTCGCGCAAGGTTGCCGCTCCAAGCTTCGAGGAGGCAAAACTTGTAATCGAATGCCAAAAAATCTTTTGGCAGGACCTCGACAGCTCAAATTTCTTAGATAGCTCGATAGAAGAGCACTACCCCAGCAAGGATTACCATCGAATTTATCTAGGCGAGATTGTCCATGTTAGTCAGCAAATAATCGAACCCTAAGGCATTCGGCTCCATTTATTTTCTCTTTTGGCGCATACTTGATTTTCTTTTAAAAAACAGGTATTTTCTCAAAGGAAAATCCTATATCAGCGATATGAATTTTATCCAGAGTACGACAAGTCTCAGCCTAAAATGCAGGATGGCAAGATAATGAATCTTCTCGAAATCAAGAATATCACACTTCTCAAAGAGGGCAGACCCATTTTGAACAATCTCAGCATGGAGATCTGGAATGGACATGTTCATGCGATAATTGGTCCTAATGGAGCAGGCAAGTCTACACTAGCTAATACAATAATGGGCCTATCTGGCTACCGCGATTTTGAAGGCGACATCGTTTTCAATGGCGAGTCACTTAAGGGTCTTTCGATTGATGAGCGAGCGCGAAAAGGAATCACATTGCTTTTCCAAGAGCCTGCACGCTTCGAGGGGCTTTCCGTAAGTCAGTTCATACTTGCGGGAGCCAAAGAGAAATCTCAAGAAATCGTCGAGGAAGCACTTCGACAGGTCGGGCTTGTACCAGAAAACTATATGAAACGCGCTGTGGATAAAACACTCTCTGGCGGTGAACGAAAGCGTATAGAGCTTGCTTCGATCTATGCAATGAAGCCTCGCCTTGTCCTTATGGATGAGCCAGATTCAGGCGTGGATATAGATTCAGTGAAATATATCTTCGGCATTATAAAAGATCTAAAGCAAGCAGGCTCCACTGTCATCCTCATCACCCATAGCCCTGAAGTCCTAAAGCGTGCAGATCATGCATTTCTCATCTGTGCTGGAACTCTTGTCGACAAGGGCGAAGTATCGCGAATGTTCGACTACTTCAGCGGCAAGTGTATCCCCTGCCCCCACAAAGGCCAGCCCGATACAGACAAAATAATCTCCAATGTTTCCACATTTGCTTTGAATTGAGAGGAAAACCATGGCCGAACAATCAATAATCGATAAAGACGCGCTTATCGCGGAGCTCTTGGCGTCGATCAATCAACATAAATTCGCCCCAGATGTTGCACATATAGAAATTCATGGCAATGAGGTCTTGAATCGAAATCTCGTCGATGGCCTTATCGTAGAATCTCAATCCTTGGAGGATGGAGTAAGCGTTAGAATCAAAGTCAAACGAGGTGTTACAATTAAGAATCCAGTACACTTTTGCTTCGGTCTTATTCCTGAAAATGGAGTGCAGCGAATCGTTATAAATACCGTAATCGAAGAAGGCGCCCACGCTCAATTCATAGCAAACTGTACCTTCCCAAATGCAATCAACATCCAACATCTCATGAATGCAGAGATCGAGCTTGAAAAGGGTGCATCTCTATCTTACTTCGAGCGGCATGTCCATGGGCCCAATGGCGGTGTCAAAATCGTGCCGGTTACAAAAG
>DMNL01000077.1 GCA_003452735.1 Spirochaetaceae bacterium | reverse complement strand
GTGAGATGAGAGGTGCTCAGCATAAGCTCAGGGTGTTCTGGCATGGCTGCCTCCCTTCTTGCTTTTCTTGACGAATGCGTTCTGGAACATCTCCCAACTGAATTCCTTATTGCCCATGAGCCCCTTCTGACGATAGATAATCATCACCATTAGGAGAATCGAGAATACGACCATACGAAGACCTGGCATGGCCGGCGTCTTGAAAAAGATGAGGTTTATCGGTTCATCGAGGAAACGCAGCGCCTCCATCATTACTGTAACTATAATTGCCGATATCACTGAACCTGAGATAGAGCCGACTCCTCCAAGCACAACTATCAGCAAAATATTGTAGGTAAGCGTGAAAGTGAACATTTTTGGGTCAATGGTGGTTATCATATGGCCAAGGAGAGCTCCACCAATACCAGCCAGAAAACTTGACACGGTAAATGAGGTGACCTTTACCTGGAATACATTGATTCCCATCGCTTCCGCAGCAAGCTCATCATCTCGTACCGCCTTCATTGCTCTCCCATAGCTCGAGCGCATAAGAAGAACCATAAAAAGCACTACAAGACCTGCTGCTGCCCATACAGCAAACGTGGTAGAAAAGCGAGGCAGACCCTTAAGCCCCTGAGCTCCGTTAGTTATCGATTGGGCATTTATAATGATGACTCTGATGATCTCGCCAAAACCAAGCGTTGCAATTGCGAGATAATCGTCTCTAAGGCGCAGGACAGGAGCACCAATAAGGAAGCCAACGCAAGCCGACACAAGCCCCGCTATTATAAGCGCGGGCAGAAATGGAATTGTAACATGGTGGAGCCATGAAACGATTGGCACAAGGAAATAATTCATCTCCTTGAGAGGCGCAGGCATAGTGAGAAGCGCGCTCACATAGGCTCCCACGGCCATGAATCCAGCATGCCCAAGAGAAAAGAGACCCGTAAAGCCATTTAGCAGATTAAGAGAAAGAGCTAGCACGATGTAGATCGCACATAGATTGAATACGCGCAGCGAAAATGCATCGAATAATCTATCGGCAAGGAAGATGAAGAGAATGCATGCTCCAAGAAAAATAATTGTATAGAGCATGTTCTTAGAAATCGGTCCGCCTCTAATGGAACTTTTTTTACTCATGGTCACACCTTCTCAGCCTGGCGCTTGCCTAAGAGTCCTGTGGGTTTTATCAATAGGACGATGATGAGCAAGATAAATGCAAAAGCATCCCTATAACCAGAAAGGGTCGGTAGTAATGCAACCATCATTATTTCGATTATGCCAAGCAAGAATCCACCTAGCACTGCGCCTGCAATGTTGCCTATACCACCTATGACTGCGGCAATGAAGCATTTTAGGCCTGGCATCATTCCCATAAGCGGATTCAGCTGAGGATATTTGAATGACCACATAATGCCACCTAAAGCCGCAAGCAGAGAGCCAATGCCAAAAGTAACAGATACGACTTTATTGACATCGACTGCCATTAAGCGGGCTGCCTCGATGTCTGTGGAAACAGCGCGCATTGCCATGCCGATCTTGGTCTTATTGACAATCCAAAGGAGAACAATCAGAAGCGCAAAAGTGAAAAGGGGAATTATCAGGCTGATAGTTATCATCGAAACCGAGCCGAAATAGACGACCTTCGAGAGCACATCGGGAACGGGCATTCCCTTTGGTCTTCCTCCAAAAATTAAAACAGCAAGACTCTCCAGAAGAAAAGATGCTCCTATTGCGCTTATCATTATAGAGATTCGCGGTGAATCCCTAAGCGGCTTATAAGCTACTCGCTCGAGGACAATACCGAAAAACGCTGTGAAGACAATCGAAAAAAGCAAGGCTGCCCACCATGGCAAAGACATAAGCGTGATCCCATAGAAAGCAACATAGGCACCAACCATGAAAATATCGCCATGTGCAAAGTTTATGAGCCTCAATATTCCATACACCATTGTGTAGCCAATGGCTAGAAGTGCATAGAGGCTTCCGAGCGAGAGCGCATTGACGATATGCTGAAATAATAATGAAAGTGTCATGCTTCCTCGTAAATATAAGAAAAGGAGCGGATGCACTCGACCTTATTCTTCGATGAACCTCCGCTCCTTCAATTGACTTATGATATATCGGGATGGTGGACGCTTCTATGCGCCCATCATCCCACCTCCAGTTAAAATCCTAGGCTATCGGCTATCAGTATGGCTCGACCGTAGCCATATAGGTAAATTTGCCATCTTTGATGGTCTTGATCACCGCGCTCTTCACGGCATCGCCATCCTCGTTTAGAGTAATCATTCCGGTTGCGCCCGGGAATTCCTTTGTAGCTGCTATTGCTGCGCGAACCTTTTCCTTGTCGAGGCTGCCAGCGCGCTGGAGTGCATCGCGTGCTACCAAATAGCCATCGAAGCCAAGTGCGGTGACTGCCGCAGGCTCTTTATTGTATTTCTTGCGATACTCATCGAGGAATACTTTGGATGTTTCCGTGATAGGCGTCTCGGTTGCAAAGAATGTAGAGAACACGACGCCTTCGACAGCTTGTTTACCGACATCGATAAATTCTGGAGTCTCCCATGTATCTCCGCCCAAGAATGGGGTCTTTATACCGAGCTCCTTGCCTTGCTTAATGATAAGAGCGCTTTCAGTGTAGTTGCCTGGTGCAAAGATAACATCGGGCTTATGCTTCTTGATCTCGGTAAGTTGGGCGGAAAAATCGGTGTCGCCCGTGTTGTAGTTCAATTCAGCAAGGATTGCATTCTCATCGCCTGTCAACTGTTTGAATGCATCTTCAAAGAATTTTGCAAGACCAACAGAGTAATCGTTCGAAACTTCGCGAATTATTACGGCTTTCTTGGCACCCAAAGTATTGTACGCATAATTAGCCATGACCGTGCCCTGGAATGGATCGATAAAGCAGACGCGGAAGTAGTATTCATTGCCCTTTGTAACCAATGGGTTGGTGCAAGATAGACCTATTGCCGAGACTTTGGCATTCTTGACGATGGGACCAGCAGCCATGGAGAGCGAAGAACCCCAAGATCCAAGCACAATATTGACTTTGTCCTTGTCGACTAGCCTCTGTGCAGCATTGGCCGCCTCGACTTTGTCGGACTTATTATCAGCAATTACAAGCTCGATCTTATATTCTTTGTCGCCAATCTTTACAGTTGGATAGAGCTCATTTGCGAGCTTGATACCTTCGACTTCGAGTGCGCCGCCACCAGCATTTGCGCCAGTCAGTGGCTCGAACACGCCAAACTTTACAGTTTTAGGAGCACCTGGCCCACAAGCTACGATGAGCAGAGCGACTCCAATGGTTAATAGCCCAATCCTCACAATTCTCTTCATGATTACCTCCTTCTTGTATGTCCATTTCAAATACTGATGGGACATTATCAATGGTAGAACGCCGGAGGCGTTCTGTCAAATATATTTTACACTATTTAGGAGATTTAATGAATAATATTGAAGCAATAAATGGTATTTAGAACCACGCACATATCGCTTCAAAATCTCGATGCATCCAATCTGTTCTTGTCTTCGCATTGCGCAGAAATGAGCGAAATGATTTAATAGGCCGAGGAGAAAAACGCATGGAAAGCTATGATGTCGTGATTGTGGGTACAGGCCCAGCTGGACTTGGTGCCGCATTCGAGCTTCTAGAATCGAGACCATCGTTCAATATTCTCCTAATCGACAAACAACGGGTATCCTCGGGCGGGCTTAGAAACGATTGCAAGATGAATTTTACTTGGCCTATAGGTTTTCCCCTGGAGTGTTGGGATGAGGCTACTGGCAAACATTACCTTGAGCGCGTCGAAGCCTTTCTCGAGCCACATTTCATGGAAAAGCGCAACATAGAAATCTATAGGAAACGGGCAGAGAAAATAGGGGTTCAATTGCTCGATGTGCGCCAGTCGCACCTGGGCACCGATGGTGGTTTTAAGCTAATCAAGGATCTTACAGCAAGGCTCAAAGAGCTCGGTGCAGCTTTCAGCTTTGGAGAGGAGATGCTTAGAGTCGAGCCTCGATCCAGGGTTCTAATAACAGATAAACGCGAGCTGCAATATGACTCTTTAATAGTAGCACCTGGCCGTGGTGGTTTTGCATTTCTCCAAAGGCTTATGGAAGAACTTGGAATCAAATATCGCGACAATGTGGTCGATATAGGCGTCCGGATCGAAACAACAGAAGAACACTACCCAATAGTGAGCGATTATTATGATCCTAAATTCCTTTTCCCCAAGAAAACGCGTACTTTCTGTACCAATTCTCGAGCAGCCTATGTGGTGCAGGAACGCTATGGCGATGAAAAACAAGGTTATTGGTACTCTATCAATGGCCATGCGTGGTCTCATGAGCGACCACCAAATGGCCTTGTAAACTTTGCAATTCTAAAAACTATAACATTGACGCAGCCACTAGCTTCCGGACAAGATTATGCGCAGATGTTAGGACACTTGGCTGCATTGCTTGGAGGCGGAAGACCGATAATGCAACGCATAGGCGATTTTAGGCTTGGAAAGCGATCATTTGCCAACTCTTTTACTGGCGATCTCTATAACTTCAACCCTTCTCTTCCATCCTGCACGCCAGGAGATATAAGCCTCTGCATTCCGGCAAAGACAATGCGCGCGATTTGGAACGCGATGAAATTGCTAGATACAATTGTGCCTGGCGTTATGCATCCATCGACGATCATGTACTATCCAGAGATCAAACTGTATGCGAACCGCCCAGTTTTTATCGATGAGAACTTCCAAGTGTTGCCGGGAATCTATTTTATAGGCGATGGTGCGGGGACAAGCCGAGGGATTACCTCGGCTTGGGCTTCGGGGATGAGAGCCGCCCATGGAATTATTAGGTTATCGAATAATTGACCTTTAAAGCGACATAAAAAACCGAAGGCGCAACTTTTTGCTAGAGCCATTTGCTGGAATTAGCCCTACAAGTTTTCTCTGTACCCAACAAGCCTTCCCTAGAATAGAAAAGGCAATGTTTTATCCGGATTTTTGCCAAAACAAGTAACCTCGTCTATATCCTTAATGAATGGCCCCTGGAGAAGCGCGAATAATGTGCGCTCGATGCCAAGCCCTCCACCGCAAACCTGCGGAAAGAATCTCTGGTCTTGCGAATCTCTCATGTGAGCAATGCTCAGAAATGGGCCATAGCCATCTAACGCGGCCATATTTTCGAGATTTCCGTATCGATCGAAGCGTGGTGACTCCCTCAGAACGGCATTATCTAGAAGGCGCTCAACAATCGCTTCGTAGACCCATTCCCGCAAGCCGCCAGAGAGGATTTCATATGCATGCCCAAGGCTCCCATCTCTATAAAGGGGCGCTGCACATAAGTCATAATTGAAGACTTGCCTTGGAGAGATCTCCTTCTTCGAAGGCCTTCTTCCATCTCGAGATAGATAGGGATACACAAGATCGTAGTTCTCTCGCAAAAGCCCTAGTACCCAGAAAAATTGTGTCTTGGCTTTCTGCCCAAGCTGCTCTTCAAGGCTGCATCCATTCTGTACCTCGATTTCATCGCTATAGAATCTTGGAAATGGCTTCGATGGAACAGTGAGCTTGACTCC
>DMNL01000119.1 GCA_003452735.1 Spirochaetaceae bacterium | reverse complement strand
ACAAGTCCTATATGTCTCCGCCAAGCTACAATGTCGATTTCGTCGAGAGGAATATCATCGACCAACACCTTGCCTCTCTGAGGAAAGGCAAAACCGCAGATAATGCTTATTATTGTAGATTTACCCGAGCCGCTCGCACCTACAACCGCGGTAAAGCTTCCCTTTGGAATGACAAACGAAACATCGCGTAGCACCCAGTCCTCATCCTCGTAAGCAAACCAAACATGATCGAAGCGAATCTCTCGCTCGAAAGTCGGAGCTTTCCCAGAGCCTCGATTTGGCTCTTCCGGCGTAGACATGATAGTACGAATCCTAGAGAGCGAAGTGCGGGCTTGCTGAAGACTTCTAAGGCTTTCGGCAATTTCAGCAATGGGACGCAGAAGCCTAGCTCCATATTCGACAAAGAGGAGTATAGTGCCTAGTGTCATAGCGCCTGTAAGAGCCTTTGGAGCGTAGAGGAGAAGAAGCACAACGATGAACATTGGGCCAATCAAGGCATTCAGGAGAGACATCATAGAGTATTCGATCAGCGAAATGCGAACCTCGAGCGACATTCTCTCTTTAGCCGTTGTATCCAGATTGGCTTCGGCCCATCCTGTTCTTCCATAGGCTTTTAAGACTTCGATACCCTGGATGAACTCTGTAACCTTGGCGGTGATCTTTGCATATAGCGAACGGGCCTTTTCATACATCGGAAAGATCTTCGAGAAAAACAGAATTAAAATTATCAGGAGACCCAACGAAATGCCCACCATAATAAGTGCGAGCGCAGGCATCAAGGCAAAGGTCACTATAAAAATCCCGATCATCGTAAGTACATTTACAATAAGATTCGCGCCAAGGGTCGAAAACATATCGCGCACTCTTTCGGTGTCCGTCTCTGTGCGAGACATAAGCTCCCCGACAGGATGCTTGTCGAAATAGGATACAGGAAGCTTCAAAAGGTGTGAAAAAATATCTTGCTTTATATGAGTTACAATCGATAGACCAAGCCGCGCAAGCAATATCATGCCTAGATAGCTCAGAGCTCCAGTTACCGACACTATGACAAGGAAAGCGGCTGCATAAGCTAGAAGAAGCGAAGTATCCTCTCTTGGCACCGCAACATCGATTATCTGTTTGAGGATATATGGACCGGCGAGCTGTCCAAGAGCGATGGCGATCATAACAATGAGCCCAGGAAGCGCTAGCATTCTATAGCGAGACAGGTAGCGCACAATGGTACTGAGGTAATCGTTTGAATCTAATTTTTTTTGCATAAACTGAATAAGCGACCTTCAGAGAGACTTATTGCTTTCAGATAACCCAGGTTAATCAATAATGTAGTTCATATTCCAAGGCAATTAGAAAACGCCTCATTGTATACTTCAATCGTAATCGAGCTCAAGATGGGCTTCAATGAACCGCGCACTCTCCTTCAGCTCACCTATTCAGTTCACCTATAGTTCAACTATATAGAGGTCCGAGCGCCGAGCAGGCACGATAGTCAGCCCCTTCGGGATCCATGCCGAAGGCGTTCCAATAGCTTGGCCTGAATATCTTTTCGGCAGGAACATTGTGCATAGCTACTGGTATACGCAATATTGAAGCGAGAGTAATGAGATCAGCTCCTATATGGCCATAACAGCTCGCCCCATGGTTGGCTCCCCAGTTCGCCATGACCGAATAGACATCCTTGAAAGGACCGGTTCCCGTGAGCCTCGGTGCGAACCATGTAGTTGGCCAGGTAGGATCGGTGCGCAAATCAAGCGTATTGTGCACTTCAGGCGGCAGTGTCACCGTATGTCCTTCGGCTATCTGAATCATAGGGCCAAGACCTTTGATAATATTGATGCGAGTCATGGTAACAGGCATGCTGCCCTCGGTCAGAAAGTCCGAGGAATAGCCGCCTCCGCGGAAATACCCAAGGCTCGCATAGCGCCATTGTGTCGCATCAAGGCAGGCCTTTGCTTCTTCTGGCTCGACTTGCCACCATGGTTTTATTGCAGGCTGACCATTTATCCGCTGACAGCCGGTGCCATCGAGGCAGGTCGCACCTGAATTTATGAGGTGTAAAAAGCCATTTTCAGCTAGCCCAGTAGGCTTCCAACCTGTAACGCGCTCGACTGCTTCAGGGCTCCAATATGTTCGCACATCTGAGAAAATCTGGGCACTGCCGGTCAAAAGATGGCCAAACAGCATCGCAGCTCCATTGAGGGAATCGTTCTCGGTAGCGACGAGGTAAGGTTCGCGGATCCCATTCCAATCGAAACTGGAATTGAGTATGGTCTCGAGAAAATCTCCATTGGGGAAGTGGTCGGTCCATTGGCGCTGCCCTTGGAAGCCCGCCAAAATCGCATTATGGCCGAGAGCTTCCTCTTCTCTCCCCTTTCTGCGGAGATCTGGATTGCCAACCATTAGATCGCGCACTATCATCGCCATTTTGACACAGGTTTCCCATACTTTGTCTTTGCGAGCTCGAGAATGCTGCTCTCCGAGAGGATTGTTGTCCGGTCCTTCTTTGCAGTAGGTCTTTACCCACTGCAAAGCACGATGAAATTCCGCTTCCGAATATATTTTTTCTTCGATGCGCCGCACAATCTCGCTCATATCGACATATTCATTGCGCATACCTAGGTATTCGCGGAAAAAATCAGGATTTACGATGGAGCCTGCGATACCCATGGCGACCGAACCTACGGAGAGATAGCTCTTGCCGCGCATCCAAGCCACGGCGATACCCGCGCGAGCAAAGCGCAGTATCTTTTCCGCAACATCCGCGGGGATTCTTTGAGCATCCGAAATGTCCTGGACATCGCGACCGTAGATACCAAAAGCAGGCAAGCCCATCTGAGAATGAGCGGCCAATACTGCCGCTAGATATACCGCTCCTGGTCGATCTGTGCCGTTGAATCCCCATACTCCCTTGATTGTCAGAGGATCCATGTCCATAGTCTCAGAGCCATAGCACCAACAAGGGCTAACGGTAAGAGTTACGGCCACTCCTTCTCTAGCGAATTTCTCAGCACAGGCCGCAGCTTCGGCTACACCTCCAATCGTAGTATCGGCGATTATGCATTCAACCGGCTCGCCAGTAGGATGGCGAATATTTTCGGAAATTAGTCTTGCTGCCGCCTTGGCCATGCCCATTGTCACCTCTTCTAGTGACTCGCGGACACCTCTGCGACGGCCATCGATGGCAGGGCGAATACCTATCTTCGGTGGACTTCCCTTCCACCTATTCTTGGGTGGTTGAAGAAGAAAATCTTTTGTCTGTTCCATACTGTTCCTCCAATGAATATGTTGCTTAACGCACTAGTGTATGCTGAATCAATCTTGTCTTGAATCGGAGTGTCTGAGGTTCAAGCGGTCCTTTGCCTTCGATTCTGTCTATGATGAGATTAGCCGCTGTTTTCCCCATCTCTGCAATCGGCTGCTGAACTGCATACCGACAATAGCGCAATAGGGGTGAATACGGCATCTCGTCGAAGGCAGCAAAGGTGATCTGTTTTGCTCGCTCTCCTCCCTCAGAGATCAAGTAATTAGTTGCACCTAGATGTGTAAAAACATTGACTATGAACCAAGTATTGGGCGAATATGGGTCTTTCATTATTTCTTCCATAGCTCGATAGCCAAAAGGAAGTGTTGGATTGCCAAAGCGCACATATTTTTGTTCGATTTCAAGACCTGCTTCCTCCATAGCTCTGCAATAGCCTTCATAGCGCTCTTCTGCCGTAGTGACTTCAGGATTGCCTCCTAAAAATCCAATGCGATGATGC
>DMNL01000102.1:2300-14276 GCA_003452735.1 Spirochaetaceae bacterium | reverse complement strand
CCAACTCCCCTTAAGAGAAAAGCGGAGTATGTACCTGCTTATGCTTATGCATGAAAAACTTCCTACCAAATCTCTTAGAAAATACACAAGGTTCGTAACAGTATCGAATGTTTTTATTTCACATATTGTCGTGGATCGACAGCTTGACCATTTCTGAAGATAGCAAAATGCAGATGAGGTCCAGTGCTCTGACCTGTATTCCCAGAGCGGCCTATAGTTTCGCCTTGATTTACGCTTGTTCCCTTTTTAGCAAGGATCGAATCTAAATGAGCATAGAGCGACTGATAGCCATCAGCATGTCGGATAATAACATAATTGCCAAATACAGCATTATATCCCGTGTCTGCAACCTTGCCCTCACGGGTTGCTTTGACGACTGTTCCTCTATTTACTACGATATCTATTGCTGCGTGAAATGTCCGCTGTCCACTAAAGGGATTTGTGCGATATCCAAATGGTGAAGAGATCTGGCCACGAACAGGCCAAATAAAAGTTTCACCATAAAAGTTGCGCAAAACCGAGGCGTTGAGTTTGGCATTTGGTATGAAAATTCGCTCTCCTATTCTAATTGTTGCTGAGGACATATTATTGGCATCAGCGATGCGTGTCATATCTACTCCATAGGTTCTGGAAATAGAAGAGAGGCTCTCATTCTTTTTGACAGTGTGATATATGCCATTCATATTGGGTATTTTGAGGGTTTTGCCAACTTGAATCTGGCTTTTAGAGCTCAGATTATTTGCTGAGATTATGGTATCTTCGCGAACACCAAATCTGCTTGCGATTGTCTGTAGAGTGTCACCGCGACGTATAGTATAGGTTTTCTCCGCTAGGAGCGAAGGAATCGGTGGAAGAGCTGATTCATCGGTAGGTGGAGATGATGGTTCAGGTTCAAGCATTGCCATAAGCGCTTCTTGCGCTGAGTTTTCATCTGGAAGGCTTATGCTAGGATGAGAATGTGATATGAAAGAGGCTGCAAGCACACCAGCACCACTTGTGGTCAATAAAACCGCAATCAATAAAAGAATGCGCGGTGGCAGCTTGATTAGATTCTTGAATGGATTTCGATGAAATTGTTGTAGATCGTTAGAAGCCTTTTCTCCTGAAGAATTGTAGTTCCACTTGACAGTTGATGGAGAGAAAAGAGGCTCACTAGAAGGCCTTTGCTTTTGCATCGATGGTATTGAATGCGCTTTTTTGGATTTTTTTAGTGGAGGCTTTTGGATAAAATTTTCGCCAGAGAGCACAGAAACAAGAGGCTTATTGAGAATCTCATCTGCTTCGAGGATAGAATTCTCAGAGTGATCCACAGATTTCATAGCTTCTTTTGTATCGGCATATTTTAGCCGATAATTTAATTTAAGCTGTCGAAAGCTAGAATGCAAGAGAGCAAAAGGGAGATATTAATGAAGGGATCACCCAGTCCGAAAATTAAAAAGTTCGACAGCTTAATGATTACTATACTTGCTATTGTTGTTGTGGCCTTCTTGGTTAGGTTTTTCATTCTCGATGCAGCCATTGTGGAAGGGAAATCCATGCTTCCTTATTATAGGAACGGCGAGGTGGTATTGATCATGAAGGCAGCTTATGGAATACGAGGTTTAGAAGGGAATTACTGGATGCGATGGAAGCTACCAGCGGCAGGAGAGGTTGTTGTGGCTCTATCACCCACTTCGCATGAGATAATAATAAAAAGAATAGGGGAAGTTCGAAAACAAGGAGAGGAGTTAGCGTATTTCCTCATAGGATACAATCCGATTGAATCGATCGATTCAAGAGATTTCGGACTTGTACAATTCGATTCAATAATAGGAAAGGTAATTCCTCAGAGGTAGGCGCAGATGGAGAATGGTGTACAAACCCGCTTCCAAAGAAGGATAATTGTGCTTGTCGCTTTGTTGACACTATTTGCTGGTGTTGTTCTTGTTCGATATGGCTTGCTGGCTCTGGAAGGACCAGAGAATAATAGGCTTTCAGCAGAAGCACCCATTGAAAGGGGAAGGATTCTTGATAGAAATGGAAAGCTTTTGGCTTTTGACATTCCAAAATTCAATCTTGCCATTCGTAAGAATGAAATCGATCCATATAGAATCTCCAAAGATCTGAGTAGTGTTGCAAAATCAATCGGCTTACAGCCTGAGTCTCTTGAGCAGAAAATAAGGGAATCGAGCCAAAATTTTGTATATCTCGCCAAGAGGCTGGATATCGATATAGCAAAGCCACTGCAGGCAAGAATTGAAAAAGGAGAGCTTGCTGGTTTTGTACTCGAAGAAATAAATGGCCGAATCTATCCTGAAGGGAGATTAGCCTCACACCTGATTGGCTTTACAGGAGAAGGAAATACTGGACTAGAAGGCGTCGAATTTAAATATGACAAAGAGCTTTCGAGTATTGGAAGTGACAAGCTACGCGGAAACGATGTCTATCTCACCATAGATGCACGACTTCAGTATTCATTGGAAGGAATCGCACGCAAAGCCTTCGAGCAAAACAAAGCCGAATCCATTTTTATATTGGCAATGGATGTAAATAGCGGCGAAGTTCTCGCCTATGTTCAGATGCCAGATTTCGATCCAAACACTTTTGCTAGTTTCAGAGAATCGGAGCGCGAAGACAGAATGTCTGTTTATTCTTACGAACCAGGAAGCGTGTTCAAGATATTTTCGATGTCATCGATACTCGATGCTGGTCTAATAACGCCGAGGACTAAATTCAACTGCGACGGCGCATACCAAAAGGTCCTTCCTTCTGGAGAAAAAATTATAATAAAGGATTTAAATTCCTATGGAATGTTGGATCTAGCAGGTATTCTTGCTAAGAGCAGCAATGCTGGAGCTGGTTATGCTTCAGATCGCATTTCGGATAACGAGTTCTATTCCCGAATTTTAAGCTTCGGTTTTACAGAAAAGACGGGAATTGGATCCCCTGGCGAGAATCCTGGAAGCTTAAGAGAACCTTCAAAGTGGTCTGCAAGAACAAAACCAACCGTGGCGATAGGACAGGAGATACGTGTAACGGCACTGCAGATGATAACAGCCTCGGTCGCTATAGCAAATGGAGGTATTCTACTTAAGCCCAACACCATATCTCGCATAGAGGATGCTAATGGCAATAGGATTTATTCACACGAAGTAATAGCTAAGCGACGAGTCATTGCGCCCGAGACATCTAGAGCAATAATGGCTGCGATGGAATCAGCTGCAAGCCTTGAGGGGACAGGATGGCGAGCCAAAGTGCCTGATGTTCGTATGGCCGTAAAGACCGGAACTGCGCAGATGATAGATCCAAAAACCAAAGCCTACTCGGATACGGATTTTATCGCCAGTACATTGGGAATATTGCCAGCAAATAATCCAAAGCTTGCAATATATGTTGCCATTGTAAAGCCAAAAGGAGAATCGTATTTAGGAGGTCAAATTGCAGCGCCTGTTTTGCGAGATGCAGCTGAAGCTGCGATTGGCATTCTTGGCCTGCCGAGAGAAAAAAGTCTAAATGCTAATCATGCTGGAATAGTGGTGATCCAGGAGCCTCCTTTAGCCTCGATTGGTGCAAACATGCCAGATCTAAAAGGCTATTCAAAGCGTCAATTGTTGCCTCTTCTTTTGCGAAAGGACATCGAAGTCCAACTTGAAGGAGATGGATATGTGGTTGCTCAGTTTCCATCTCCGGGTACAGCCGTAGAGGCTGGTACAAGAATAGTGCTTCGGCTACAATGATTTTTCAAGACATTTCTGGCTTGAGGTATGAAGAATGACTAGAGATGAAGCAGTTGTTTTATGGAAGCTATGGAACAGTGATGAATCTCTGTGGCACCATGCTCTTTCAACTGAAGCGGTGATGCGCCATTTTGCACGAAAATATGGTGAGGACGCAGAATATTGGGGGATCATAGGTCTTTTGCACGATATCGATTACGAGAAGTTTCCTGAGGAACATTTGAAGCATGCACGAGAGATCCTTGCATCAGCAGGGTTTGATGATGCATTTATTCGATCTGTAGAAAGCCATGGCTGGGGAATATGCACACAAGTCGAACCTAAGCTCCTAATGGAAAAGGTGCTTTTTGCTGCTGATGAATTGACCGGTTTTATTGCTGCTTGCTCCTATGTTAGGCCATCGCGGAGCGTGCTTGACTTGGAAGTAAAATCTGTAAAGAAGAAATGGGGCTCTGCTGCATTTGCAGCTGGTGTGCGCAGAAACGTCATAGAGCAAGGAGCTCAGATGTTGGGTGTACCCCTCGACGAGCTTATTGGTGAGACAATTCTAGCTCTTAGGGGCGTCGCTTCGGAGATAGGGCTTAAAGGGAATCTATAGCTCAAAGGGAATTCAATAATAGATATCTATGGAAAGAAACAATGCTTGAAAAGATTTCAGAGACCTTTACGGATGTATTCAGGACAATAAGTGGCAAATCGGCTATTTCAGAGAAAAACGTCGAAGATGCCCTCGATCGAATTAAAATTGCGCTCCTTGAAGCCGACGTAAATGTGAGAATTGTGCGTCGTTTTGTCAATGGTGTGTTGGAAGAAGCCAGAGGGGAAAAGGTGCTTCGTTCTGTCACACCTGGGCAGCAGTTTATAAAGATAGTCTATGACCGCATGGTCGCTCTTCTAGGCGATGAAAAGCAAGACCTTCTTCTAAAAGGGACTGATACTCAAAGTGTAATTCTTCTCTTAGGTCTTCAGGGTTCAGGAAAGACTACTACCGCAGCGAAACTTGCAAACTTTCTTAAGAAGAGAGATCGAAAAGTATTGCTCGTAGCCTGCGATCTTGTGAGACCCGCAGCGGTGGAACAGCTTGCCGTGCTTGCTGGACAAGTCGGTGTCGATATCCATAGAGAAGAACTTAAAGATCCGATACAGGTAGCACGCAATGCTTTAACACGGGCAAAGCGTGAAGGTCATGATGTGATCATCGTCGATACTGCAGGCCGTCTACAGATCGATGAGCCTCTAATGCAAGAATTAGCCAGAATTCGCGATGCACTTTCGCCAGTGGAGAGTCTTCTTGTAGCAGATGCTATGACCGGCCAGTCCGCAGTCGAAATTGCCAAAGCATTCGATGAAAGAATTGGAATAACTGGCGCCATCCTGACAAAATTCGATTCAGATACCCGTGGAGGAGCCGCGCTTTCACTAAAATCAATTACTGGCAAGCCAATAAAGTTCATTGGTGTCAGCGAACGAATCGATGGACTTGAACCCTTTTACCCAGATAGGATCGCCAATCGCATTCTAGGCATGGGAGACATAGTATCGCTAGTGGAGAAAGCTCAGGAAGTCTACGACCAAAAGGAAGCTCTTGAGCTCGAACAAAAAATCAGCAAGGAAAGTTTTACACTCGAAGATTATCTAGGTCAGATTCAAAAAATGAAAAAGATGGGCTCCGTCAAGTCGATGCTCGAAATGATTCCAGGTCTGGCAGGTCAAGTTGATGAGGACCAAATAGATCTTCAGGAGATGAAATATGAAGAGGCTATACTTCTATCCATGACAAAAAAGGAACGCCAGAATCATCTGATTATTGGCCCCTCCAGGCGAACTAGAATCGCAAAAGGCTCAGGTACTTCTGTAGCTCAGGTCAATAGACTCCTCAAGAAATTTGAAAAATCCAGATCGATGATGAAAAAAATGGTAAAGAACAAAGGAGCCATGGCGAAAATGTTTGGGAGTGGAGCTAAATAATTCAAGCTAGAGTAAAGGAATATATTTAAACGAGCTAATTATATCCTGACCACTTTACATAATTCGTCATTTTCGGTATATTGCATCGACTATGTTCTATGGAGACTACAATGTCTAGAGTGTGTGAAATCTGCGGCAAAGGTACACTTTACGGAAATAATGTATCACATTCAAAGAACCGCACAAGCCGAACCTGGTATCCGAATCTCATCAAAGTGCGCACAATTGAGAATGGAACTGTGCGCCGCATAAAAGTATGTGCTCGTTGTCTCAAATCTGGAAAAGTGGAGAAATACATTTAGTTGTTTCTCAATCGGCTTTAGGCAAAATGCTTGCCGATTTGTAATGGATTATTTAAAAAGCCGCCAAAATATGGCGGTTTTTTTATTCCCACGGTATATTGATAAGCGGTTTACAAATATGCTCCGGAGATAGACTAGACTCCCTGTGGGTGGGGCTATAGAAGCCTCAAGTTGATGCCGATACAATAATGAATAGTTGTGTATTGAAAGGGTTTATAATGTATTGTGCAAAGCCTTCCATCGTAGTGCGCAATGTACTTTTTGCAATTCTCTTCTTTATAATTTCCTTTGCAAGCGATGCAATGGAACCCCTTCCTTATAGGCTTTTTCCTGCTCTCTATAGAAAAGAAAACATTTCTCGTATTGATCAGAATATGAGCCTTGCCAATTATCAATCCAGTGGAGGCTTTCTGTGGGAAAGGGTACCTCTTGTGGCAAACAATACTATTCTCGCTTATTATGGCAGTCCACTTTCCGATAAAATGGGTATACTTGGCCTTTATCCGAAAGAAAAGATCGCTGAAATGTTAAAGGAGATGGCATCACAGTATGACCAGGTAAATGGCAAGGATGGTGTGATTCCAGCATTCTATATAATCTATGGAACTTGCTGGCCAGGAGGAGAAATAGGTTATCTAGACGATAAAATACTTTTGGATTACATCAGATATGCTCAATCTATGGGCATGCTTGTATTTATCGATCATCAGATAGGCAAATACAGCCTTCGGGGAGCCATGGACAAGATCTTGCCATTTTTGCGATATCCAAATGTCCATCTAGCGATAGATCCGGAGTGGAGAACGCTCAGCCCCATGAAAGAAATAGGATCTATTACCGCGGCTGAGCTTAACGATGCTCAGAATTATATGGATGCATATATCAGGGCGAATGATATTCCTGGTATACGTATGCTTGTTGTGCATCAGTTCGCAGACAAGATGATTCAAGATCGTGAGGAAGTGATATCGCACAGGGATCGTGTCATTCTTATTCATACTGCGGATGGTTTCGGTGCTCCGAAGCTCAAGAAAGCCACTTATCAAAGAAACGCGAACGCAGAGAATATGCCGATAAAAGGTTTCAAGCTCTTTTTTAAATCTGATTTTCCTCTAGCGGGATTCGATATGCCACTGATGTCGCCTGTCGAAGTTATGCAGCTTGAGCCAAGGCCAAGCCTGGTCATTTATCAGTGATGAGTCAAGCCCTGAAGTTGGGCTCTTCCTGTGATAGATTGAATCTGAAGGTTTCTTTAATAGAGAAGGGGATATCGATGAAAAAAGCCCGGATTTTTGCAATGATGCTTGTATTGGTCTCTATTAGTATAGGTGGTGTCTTTGGCTATGATCCGCCCGAGGGAGCATCGCTGCTTGGCCGTATTTACGGTCCTTGGATGATGGGCGCTGGAATGTCGCTCACTGAAAAAGGGGACAACACATGGAATTTTCATTTAAACCCGGCTTCTACATCGGAAGAAGAACTTCCTATTCTCGCTTTATCCTACACAGGCATCGCTGACACCTCTTCAGGGGGGCCTCAAGGATGGGGTAGTGCAGCAATGGCAGCTTTCAGCCTACCCCAAGCTTATGGAGTATGGAACGGTTCTGTGCGCCTTTTTAGCGCTCCAGGTTCAATGACAAGCATGCCTCTTGGGACCTTTGTTACTATCGGGGGTGGATTCTCGAAAAAAATCTCAGATAGTCTGTCGGTGGGAGCTTCCGCTTGGCTTGCAATGGGAGGGAATGGAAGCTTTGGATGGGGGCTTTGGTCCGATATTGGGATTATCAAAGAATTTACCGATATAGGATTTTTGCAGAATCCAAGATTAGGTTTTGTTTTTAGCGGAATTGGAAAAGAATTCAACTATCAGGTACCGCCAATAGGCATGTCGCCCGGAAGCATTGCATCTACTGGCTTTCTCCCCGCCTTCAGCCCAGGTCTCGGATTTAGCGCAGATCTTATAAATGATTACAATATGCGCATAAGGGCCAATGTTGATTTGCGCGCGCCTTCGTTTGGAGATTTAGAGGGTGAGCTGGGAATAGGAATTTCTTATCGAAACATGCTTAATCTTCGAATTTCCATAGCGGAAAGCCTATTTGATATTCAAAATAAAACGGGGCGGAGTTTATGGCCCTCTATCACCATTTCGGGAAGGATACCTCTTGGCAGCAAAGATCCCCAGAATAAGGGAGTATCGGCTATTGTTCCAGCCCTTGGCTTCATGCCTCTTTATGATAGCTTAGATTCATTCTCTATTGGCGCTCAGCTTGCTTGGAGACAGCCTGATAAAAGCTCTCCCGAAGTGAAGCTCGAGCTTCCGCCTTCTGTAGAAGGTCCTCCTGTAGCCTATATTTCACCCAATAGCGATGGCAAACAGGACAAGCTAGAGATTCCTGTTTCGGTAAAAGACGAACAGGGAATTGTAGCCGGTTGGTTATTCAAGGTCGAGGACCGCTCCTCTGGCAAGGTAGTAAGGACTATTACAGAACATTCTGTTCTTCCTGATCGTATAGATTCCTTTTCTTCCCTAAAGCAGGGTTTTGGTTATGTAAAGAAGAACGTACAGGTTCCGAATATCTTAGATTGGGATGGCAAAGATGATGAAGGCAATCCAGTACCCGAGGGAACCTATATTGTGAGTTTCCATGCTTGGGATGATCTTGGAAACACAAACGCAAATTATGACTCTTGCATGAATGTTGTTGTGGACCGAACAGCGCCAACAGTGAATGCATGGGTATTGAGCAGCGAACAGCCCTTACAAGGTTTTGACATAATGATTTTTAGCCCTGATGGCGATAATAGCAAAGATACGATTTCCTTCCGCGTTCAAGGTTCTATAGAAGACAACTGGAAGTACGAAATTCTCAATGAAGGCAATGTAGCTGTTAGGACAATGGAAATAAAAGGCAGAAGTGCGCCTCGCGACTTTGTTTGGGATGGCACTGATGATAGAGGCAAAAGAGTCCCCGATGGTTACTATCGTTTCAAGCTTTCTACAATGGATCCTGCTGGAAACACTGGCCAAAAAATCATTGGCATTTCTGAGGATAAATCCGATTGGATCATAGTAGACACCAGCAGACCTGCAGTAAAAGTCGCAGCTAACAAGAAGGCCTTTAGCCCAAAAAAAGAAGGAGAAGCGGGTACTGCACTAATCTCTTTCGAGCTTGAATCCTTAGATAACCTCGTTACCTGGAAAGAGTTTATTCAAGATCAGAATGGCAAGACAGTCTGGACCTCCTATGGTGATGGCTCGACACCACCCCCGAGATCTTTCCAGTTTAGTGGACTTGGACCTTCTGGAGAAATGCTTCCGGATGGACAGTATAGAGCAGGCATTGAGATGAAGTATCGAAATGGATATTCGCCTCTCAGCTATTCGGAATCTTTTATACTAGATGCGACGCCACCATCTGCCGCAATTGTTCTTGATGATATTCGAGCTATTTTCAGCCCTGATGGAGATGGAAGCAGAGATACGCTAGTTTTTAGCTTATCAGGAAGCAAAGAAGATGTATGGAATCTTAGCATCTGCAATGAAGCTGGTGAGTCGGTCTACACTCGACAATATCACGACACTCTGCCAGAGCATTTTGAATGGGATGGCGCCGATTCGACAGGCCGCCGTGTTAAAGATGATAAATATACACTAAACCTCGAAAGTGTAGATATTGCGGGCAATGAATTCAAGATAAGCTATGGACCGATTGTTGTTGACACAAGAACGCCAAGCGCCTCTTTTGTGTTCAACAGGGAAGTCTTTAGCCCGAATGATGATGGTGTCGCAGATATTCTTGATGTGAATTTGAAAATTGACAGCATTGATGGGCTTTTGAACTGGAAGCTTCATGTTTCCTCTACAATAGAAGGCGCATCTGATGCTGAAAAGACAATCAGACAAATTACATTGCTTGAGGGCAATAAGGGCAGCCCTCCTCCCACTGATTTCCAATTCGATGGCAAGGGAGAAGGGACACTTTTAAAAGAAGGCACTTATCACTTTGAACTCTCGCTAGAATACGAAAATGGCTGGAAGACAAAAAAGCTGAGCCCTGAATTTGTTATCGATATTACCGCACCAAAAGCTCAAGTATCGCGCTCGCGAGAATTCTTTAATCCTCGAGGTGAGGCCAGGCAGTCGCAAGTGATTATTTCTCAGATTGGCTCGAAAGAAACTCTATGGATAGGAGAATTGCGCGACAGTCAGGGTGTGCTGAGGTGCAAGTGGGAATTTAGGGATAGTCAGCCATCAGAAATCCTTTGGGATGGCAGAACAGCCGAAGGTGCTCTACTCCCTGATGGAATCTATGCCTATCGACTATTTTGTATAGATTTGGCTGGGAACAGTTTTGCATCAGAGCCTATCTTGATTGGTATCGATACTACTTTAAAACAGTCTTCTATTTCCGCTGATACTATGGCTATTAGTCCGAATGGAGATGGGATTCAGGATAAGATGACTCTTGCCATAAGCGCAACAGCGATAGAAAGCGTTCAGGATTGGCAACTTACAATACTTGCTGGACAAGAGAAGGTTATGGAGTGGAAAGGTATCGGAAATGTGCTCCGGACTATTGTTTGGGAAGGCACAAGCTCAGCTCGCTTGTCTGTTCCTGACGGCAACTATACGGCTATCTTCCGAGCCGAATACCCCAATGGAGACTCCACGGAAGCTAGTTTAGGCCCTCTTATCGTAGATCGAATAGCGCCACAAGCGACTGTTAGTCTTTCTCGCTCGATATTTTCTCCAAATGGGGATGGCATAAATGACACACTGCCTATAGAGCAAAGATCTGTTCCAGGGGACAGATGGGAGGGGAGCATTGTGGATTTAGCCGGCAGGACTGTGAGTGTTTGGACTTGGGAAAATGAGGTACGGTCCTTTGAATGGGATGGCCGGGATAATGCTGGGAATGTAGCTGCTGATGGGAAATACAGATATCATCTTGTATCAAAAGATTCTGCTGGTAATGGATTCAGCTATATAAGTCCTGTTTTTGAGATAGAGACTGAGAAAAAGGCAGTGCGTTTGACTGTTAGTGATCGTGCTTTCAGTCCCAATGGTGATAGCGTTAAAGATGTGCAGATAATAAGAGCGGAAATTGTCTCGCCCGAAAAAGTGAAAGAGTATGTGCTACAGATTGTTGCTCAGGATGGGCCGGCAGCATTGAGTGCTGTAAGGACATGGAAGGGTGAAACGCCGCGTAGTGTCTATGAGTGGAAAGGGGAAACTGATGCTCAAATACAAGCACCTGATGGGCACTATGCTGCATCGATGAAAGTTGTGTATCGCAATGGTGATGAAGCTGAAAGTGCCACTGGGACTTTCTTGCTAGACAGGCAATATCCACGCATAGAAGTCCAGGTTCAAGGAAGCATATTTTCTCCAGATGGAGATGGCAGAAGCGACACCATTTTAATAGCTCAGAAATCATTGCCAGGCGACGACTGGAAAGGGATGATAAAGGATAGCAAAGGCAATGTATTGCGCAGTTGGAATTGGCAAAATGAAGCCAAAGACCTGGTATGGGATGGGTGTGATGCTAGTGGATCTACGGTTCCGAATGGCATCTATGCTTATACGGTGGAATCAGAGGATGTAGCGGGCAACAGAACCGTGGTAGGGCCATTCCAGATTCAGGTAGAGACAGGAAGGCGTACAGTACAGCTCCGTCTTAGTGATAATGCGATCAGTCCCAATGGTGATGGAATAAAAGACGAACTTGTAATAAATGTCGATGCTGATGCTCGAGATCGCATCAAGCAGTACAACCTTGCAGTGCGTTCCAAAGAAGGTGCAATTATGAAGAGCTGGGCGGGTAGTGCTGATCTTTCTCGAGAGTATCGCTGGAATGGAACCAATGATGCAGGAACTGCGGTGCCAGATGGAGACTACAGTGTTAGTCTTGAGGTTCTATACTTGAATGATGCATTTGCCAAGGCTGGGCCTATAGCTGTCCTAGTAGATCGAATAGCGCCACAAG
>DMNL01000102.1:0-2204 GCA_003452735.1 Spirochaetaceae bacterium | reverse complement strand
GTAGATCGAATAGCGCCACAAGCGACTGTTAGTCTTTCTCGCTCGATATTTTCTCCAAATGGGGATGGACGAGCCGATACTGTTGAATTGACGCAGAGCAGCGTCTATGGAGATCGCTGGAGTGGGCAAATAATCTCAGAGACAGGAAAGATCGTCCGCACCTGGGAGTGGTATCCAATGCTCGCCGATGTTATTTGGGATGGCAAAGATCAGAGTGGGAAGATTGTATCAGATGGTGCTTATTATTATGAACTGAGATCAATAGATGAAGCTGGTAATTCTTTCATTCTTCCTCGCCAGCAGATAATAGTGGATGCAACACAGAAAAATGCAAGTTTCAAAGTTGAACCCATTGCGTTTAGCCCAAATGATGATGGTGTCAAAGATCTTATTTACTTAAATGTCAATGCACCAAAACCAGACACACTCCTCTCCTATTCACTTTCTATATTTGCAGGTTCAAAGACCACAGGAGGTCAGGCGCCTGTACGAAGCTGGAAAGGGAAAACCGATATCAAGTCGCAATATGTTTGGGATGGTATGACAGATGCGGGATTGAAAGTGCCAGATGGGTATTATAGTGCGTATCTTGCTCTAGAATATGCAAATGGAGATATCTTCAATTTTGAGCCTATTCAGATACTTGTCGATACAGTTCCTCCAAAGATAAGCATATCTGCAGATCCTTTGCTCTTCTCCCCGAATGGTGATGGCATTAAGGATACTGTGACCATTACTCAAGAATCAGAGCCAGGCGACGATTGGTCAGGTAGAATTCGGAGCGCATCTGGGGCAACAGTACGAAGCTATTCCTGGAAAGGACAAGCTAAGAGCTTTACTTGGGATGGCACAGACTTGAATGGGAAACTTGTACCAAATGGTGCTTATTCCTATGAGGTAGTCAGCGTGGATGTTGCTGGTAACAGCGCTTCTGCTTCTATCAAGGGAATTACAGTCGATGCCACAAAACCGAGAGTTTTTGTAACTGCTTCAGACAATGGAATTTCGCCCAATGATGATGGAATTCGAGATGAAGTATCTTTCTCTCTTACTGTAGAGAACCGCGAAGGTGTCGAGTCATGGCGATTCTCTCTTATTGATTCTAAGGGTGTTGAACGCTCCTTCTTTGGCGGGAGTGACTCAGATGTGCCTACACGGCTTGTGTGGGATGGCCGAGACTTGCATGGCCAAGTGATCGAAGATACTTTTACGGGCAAGCTTGTGGTTAAGTATCTGAAAGGCGACATAGCAGATGCAACAAGCAACAAAATAGTGGTCAAGATTGCGCCTCCGCAGGTAGAGATCAAGGTCAGGCCAGATTACTTCAGCCCTGATGATGATGGTGTCGATGATATACTCACCTTCCAAATCGTGGCTGATAAGAATGCAGGCATAACAGAATGGAAACTCGAAGTGCTAGAAACCGCTATTGTCGAATCTGCCACCTTGCAGGAAAGCAAACCGACGCGATCTTTCATGCTTTGGAGCGGCAAAGGAATGCCTCCTTTACAGATCACCTGGAATGGAAAATCCCCCAAGGGAGAATTAGTCGAGTCGGCAACCGATTATCAATTTGAGTTCTCTTGCTGGGATGCTCTTGGAAATCAGACTAAAATAAAGGGAATAATTGCGGTAGATGTTCTTGTTATACGCGACGGTGATAGACTCAAGATCAGAGTACCTTCTATAGTCTTTAGGGCGAACCATGCGGACTTCATAGGCCTGGATAGTGAGATTGTGGCTCGAAACGAAAAAGTAGTCGCTCGAATTGCACAGATCCTAGGCAAATTTCCAGATTATAGGATAAGGGTCGAAGGCCATGGAAACAATGTTGGCAAAATGCTTGGATACAGTGCATCGCGCATTCAGCAAGAAGAGGTTAATGAGCTAATTCCATTATCCACTGAGCGAGCAGAGGTAGTTCGTAAGATGCTAGTAGAAAATGGGGTAGATCCGCGTCGCTTGACTGTGGTAGGTCTTGGTTCGAGCGAACCCGTTGTTCCCTTCACAGATGTTCAAAACCGCTGGAAGAATAGGCGTGTAGAGTTCGTGCTAATCAAAAATCAGTGATTTTATATAACAAACGGATGGATTTAAAGGGCTGCCCATTAAGTTGGGCAGCCTTTTTTTTAGCTTAGAATGATTACTGTTACGAACCTTGTGTATTTTCTAAGAGATTTGGGAGGAAGTTTATCATGCATAAG
>DMNL01000175.1 GCA_003452735.1 Spirochaetaceae bacterium | reverse complement strand
GATTCCGAATGGGCGATGTTAGGTAAGAATCGCGTGATATACTTGAAAGCACAGGGTCTTGCTGACTAAGAAAATCCTAGATAAGGACGTTATCTTAATAGATAAGGTGGCTAAAAAGGATGAGAGGGGAGAGGGGAAAGAGAAGCTTTAGACTTATGTCTCACCTCATAGCCACTTTATTTGAGATATCCATTGTATGTTTTTTTATTATAATGATATCTTGTGGGCTTCCAACGGCTGAGTATTTATTTCCTCCAGATGATTTCTCTTCAGCCAACGGAGTGTTAGTCATTTATCATAACAAGGAAAATATCGACGAGCCAACTATCTCTTCAATATTTCTCGGTTACGAAATATATTATCGAGTTTTTGATGATAAAAATGAAGCAGAACAGAGCTATTATAACATCAGAAACATGACAAGCTCCAATGTAATTCAGACGGCTAATTATTATCAATATTACCCTTTGAAGCATAGAATATCTGCATCTGGTCAATATTCTCTTGATATTAGTCCATTAATTAAAAAGGAGTCATTAATTAAGGTATCTAGCAATAAATATAACCTTAATATGAATACGCAAGGAACATGGACGCTTACGGATGAAGGCTCAAATACTGTGATTGATTCTATTGTGCGAAACAGAAGTGATACTGCGAGTAGTGCTGATATTGTAAAAGCTGATTTTTATCGGTCTTCAGAATATAAAGTTGGCGATCGAGACTACGCAGGAACAAATTCTGTCACGCCAGGTGGCTCAGTTTATATAGTATTCTTTGCTTTTGCCTATGGATTTGATCCTTCCACGATGAAAAATGTCTATAGCGATCCAGTCATCCTTGAGCCGTCAGTAGAGTACATTCCTGGTGGTACTTAGAATTCAAAGTACCAAAATATTTATTGCGATTGATATCAGTTTGTTCGCATAATGTATATTCTGTCTACCAATAAACTCGAAAATCTATTAATGCTAAGATCAACTTCGATCCGAACAAAAGTTTATATGCATTATTTGGTTAAAGGATATTTTGAAGTAAATCATAGCCATTGCTTTCGTTGTAGCCATAACAACCTATTCTTTTAGCGCTAAAATATTTACGAGATGATTCAATATTTTTATTCTGGAAACAAAAAGAATAAGAATTTTCTTTAAGTATCTTAAAAAAGCTAATAGTTTTACCAGAACTTCCAGAAAATTTTTCTAATAACTCTATCTCATTTTCAGATGAATTATCTACAGCTTCTGTAACATTTATCGGTATAAAAAAGTCTGAATATTCTTTCAATATATCTACAGCCTTTGAATAAGAAGGCTTGCCTATAAATTCATATTTCCATGCCGTAGCCTTAAGTAAAGATCCTATTGTCTTTCTTTTTTCTTGGGGGAAAACGCCTACCTTAATATTTTTAAGATAAAGCCCTTTGGGAAGATTCAAATTGATCAAATAAAGAATATTTTCTTGATGCAAAGAAAATAATCTATTGATCTGCGAAATATTATCTTGCGATATATTAATCCAAGCAATTAGTATTTCATTTTCTCCCTCAACTCCTAGAGGCAAAGGTGGAGAAAGCTCGATTCTAGGCATAGGATTGTATCCGCGAGTATATGCTATTGAGAGACCAGATATTTGAAATGCTCTATAAAAAGCCTTTGCTACATCATGCATTGGATATAATACTGCTATATCTTTTTTCTCCCAAACACATATGATTTTTATTGCAGTAGTCGATTTGAAATCTATATAATTATTTAAAATGTCAGCACAATTTATGAAACTAATGCCATCGCTTTTATCGATATCTAATGATGAGACATTATCATTATTGTTAATAGATCTTATATTTTTTCCTTCAACGCTAAAAATTGGGAGGCTGCTGTCTTTTATATCTTTATATAGTATATTATAAGATACTATTGAGTTCTTATTGTCGCAGACACCGCATCTATTAGTACAATTATCATTACAAATTAAAGTTAATTGATTGCTTTTAGCTTTCTTGCTTTCATTTTTAAGCCACTTTGAAGATATTTTAAATGAAATCTCATTCCATGGAAGATTTTCATTTTCATCCCTTCTTGCTAAGAATCTTTGCCAAGCCCCCTCCCCTCTTTTTGAATTGTAATTTTTCAGCGCATTATTCCAAATATCGGGATCGATATACTCTTCCCATGCATCCAATCTAGCGCCTTTTTTATAGGCATATAGAATAATTTCGCCAATAGATTCGTCACCTCTGGAAATCAAGCCTTCAAGAACTGATAAAAACGGCGAATGATAACTTATTTCAATGTTTTTAGTAGATCTTAAATTTTTTCGTATATTCTTTATTATTTTTAGAGATTCATATTCGGATAATTGTTCTTCTCTTTCGAAAGGTGTGTGAGGTTTGGGAATGAAAGTACCTATGTTCACATGAATCGCAATATGTTCAATGCTTGCGATATTATTTAGGTAGTTAATAATCGCTTCTTCTTCTCCATTACCCCTTTCGGCTACTGGAAGGCCTATCATGAAATAGAATTTGGCCGATTTAAACCCTTTAAGTTTTGCTTCATGAAGTATTGCTTTAATTTTTTCCAATGGAACACGCTTATTAATACCGCATTGCCATGAATCAAGAGGTGTTTCTATCGCGAAGGTCAAACCCGATTTTCTTACTTCAGATATTTTTTCTATAAGTGGTAAAGTGAAACTATCTACCTTTAAACTTGGAAGCTGAAACGATACATTATATTTCGACCATAATGCGGTAAGGTCATTGAATAGTCCAATAATATCGGGATAATCACCTGAAGACAGAGAAGAAAGTGTGATTTCGGTATATCCTTTCTTTATAATCAAATCCTCTACTTCCTTCTTGATGATTGAAGGAAATTTCGATCGCTGAGGACGGTAAAAATAACCGGCATGGCAAAAACGACAACCATTAGGGCAGCCCCTCATTATCTCGACAGAACCATGAGAATGAACAGGATTGATTACTGGATATGGAAAGTTGGATGTATAGGTTGTTCTATAGAAGTCCTGATAGATAGCTCGTTTTACCTTTTTTTTTGTTGGTATCCCTAACTCTTGTAAAAAGGGAGATATCCATATCGAAGAATGTAAAGCCAAGGCTTTTAACTTTTCAATTCGAGTTGCTCCATTGCTTTTTAGCTTTGCTAGTCTAAGCATAAGCTCTGTGAATCCTTCTTCAGCTTCACCAATCCAAACCGCATCCAAAAATTCAGCAAAAGGCAAGGGATTTGTAATAGCTGGTCCTCCAGCAATTATGATTGGATCTTTTTCTCCTCTCTTTTTAGTTTCGAGAGGAATCCAGCCTCTGTCCATTATTGCAAGGATATTAGTAGCAAGAAGCTCATACCCAATACTGAATGCCAGGACATCTACCTTGTTAAGAGGAATTCCACTTTCAAGCGTGTAAAGAGGAAGTTGTTTTTCCATAAGTAAATGTTCAAAATCCGGAGCAGGCGAGAAGACCCGTTCACAAACGAGAGCGCTCCTCTGTTCATTGAGCATCGAATATATAATTCTAATAGCATTGTTCGACATTCCAATCTCATATAAATCAGGAAAAGAAAGTGCAATTCTCAGTCGGGAATCTAGAGGGTCTATTGATGAAAAAGCGCTACACTCTCCTCCAGTGTAGCGAGCAGGCTTTTGTACCTCAAAAAGTGCTTCTCCAATATCTCTTAGAGGATCTATAAAGTTCGTATTCATGCTGAATACCTGCGCGCAGAAATTCCAGTTAGAATGCCAATGGATATTAAGCCTGTCCAGAGAGATGAACCACCATAAGAGACAAAATATAGGGGTATTCCAGTTACTGGCATTATTCCCATTGCCATTCCGATATTGATCATAAAGTGAAATGCAAATATGCCCAACAGCCCACCGATAACATATTGGCTAAATCGATCCTTGGATGTTTCGATGAGAACAATACATCGAAATAAGAGAATTCCATATAGAATAAAAAGTACGATACAACCTACAAAACCGAATTCTTCTGCTATTATAGAAAAAATGAAATCTGTGCTCTGTTGTGGAATATACCTGGCATGACTATGAGTGCCTTGCAAGAATCCTTTCCCCCAAAAACCGCCAGATCCAATAGCAGTAATGCTCTGGAGAATGTTCCAACCTGAGCCTTTGGGATCGATACTTGGATCTATGAATACAAGCAATCTCATTATCTGATAAGGCTTTAATATACTATGAGCGATAATTGCTCCTATCGTTGAAATGGCCAAAATTGCCATACTATATGAGAGCCAGTAATAATATCGCTTCTTGAATTTAAGCCATCCGATTCCAGAGATAATCGATATTACAAGTATAAAGATAAGTATAGCTATCAAAACATTCTTATTTGTTATAGCAGTGAATAAGATATTTTCTGGGTTTGGGTGATTTGATGCATATAAAGGAAGGCTTAGAAATAGGAAAACCCCGACTATTGATAAAACTCCAAATAGAATATATTGAAAATCCACATCGGCCAAGGTAAGCATTACAAGAGCCGCTGGAATGAATACAAGAGCGGAACCAAAGTCAGGTTGCGCCAGAATTAAGGCCAATGGAATACTCATGATAAGGCCAGTCATCAATAACTTCTTAAAGCTTGAATCAAATTCCGCAGATTCTAGGTAACGTGCAAGCATTAAAACTGTTGCGATCTTCGTAAATTCAGCTGGCTGAATACCGATACCACCAATTCCAAGCCATGATCTGGCTCCATTAACTACTTTTCCTGCAAGCAGTGTTATAATTAGTAGCAATATTGCAAAGGCAAATAATATCCATACCATATCTTTATATCTTGAAAAATCGAAAACTGCTGCAGCAATCAGCAAAAAGACTCCAATACCAAACCATATTATTTGTTTTAAGTATTCATTAGAGACAGTGACTCCTTCTGCATCGATTCCTGATGAATAGATTGCAACAATTCCCAATGCACAGAGTAAAAAGCATGAGAAAAGCAGATAATAATCTATGTTACCAAACAATCTTTTGAAACTTTGAGATTTCATTCCCTTTTCCCTATCAAGGAAGAACCCTCCAAACGTACCCCAACAGCTTTTGCTGCGTCATGGGCATTTTGATTAGCATATATTGCTTGATATATCACATTAGCAGCATAAGGAGCCCACCATTCCCAAGGATTCGAGGCTTCTATCATTGTGGCTACAACTATTTGGTCTTTAGCAGGTGCATCGTAGGGTCCAAAAGATACAAACCATGAATGCCATCTATCCTTAAGACCCACTTCCGCTGTTCCTGTCTTTCCGGCGACTTGAACGACTTTGGTGTTTATTGGTACTTTTGCTGTACCATAAACAATAACACCGCGGAGATATGATTTCAGAGTCTCGAATGTCCTTGATGAAATTGAAGATTGGTGTAGAATTTCGGGCTGTATTTCATTTATAAGAGCGCTTGTAGTTGGATCTCTTACTTCTTTCAAGATATGAGGCTTATAGATGATTCCATCATTGACGATCATTGCCATCATATTGGCAAGCTGAAGAGGAGATGCTAACAGATATCCTTGTCCTATAGAGAGATTCATGGTATCGCCAGGTGTCCAGATTTCGTTATATTTTTCTTCTTTCCATGTCGGTGTTGGCAAAAGACCAACGTTTTCCGCTGGCAAATCGATGCCAGTAGGCTTTCCATAACCGAAGTCTTGTGCATAACTGACAATATTTTCAATCCCAAGATAGTCCCGACCAGCTGTCCAAAAATAAATATCACATGATTGCGCAAGAGCATTCTTAAGATCTAGGGCTCCATGCCCAGGCTTTTTAATATGACAGCTCCAAGAACGGCCACCATATATTAACTCACCGCTGCAATAGATTTTTTTATCTGGAGAAATCGCGTTTTCTTCTAGAATAGCAGCTGTAAGGACTGTCTTGAAAGTAGATGCTACTGGATACGAGGACTGATAGGCTCGATTGAGCATGGGCTTATTGGGATCATTCAGAAGCTCTAAGTATGCCTTACCAACATTATCCGACATGAATATTCTGGAATCATAATAAGGATAAGTAACCATTGCCAAAATTTCACCTGTCGCAGGCTTAAGTACAATTACGGACCCCTGACGAGGGCCAAGAGCTTCTTCTGCGATTTTTTGAATTTTGCTGTCTATGCTCAGTATCAATCTCTTCCCAGGGATCGGTTCTTGTATTTCTGCAGCATTGTTCGAAATATCTTTTCCATAGACATCGACAGCTTTAGATATCCAGCCATCCTTACCTTTAAGAAGATCTTCATATGCCAATTCTATGCCTGCTTTTCCAGTAAGATCTTCTAATATATAGCCCTTATTATATAGCAGCTTGTATTCATCTCGAGTGATTGTGCCTACATAACCAATAATATTAGAAAGCGATTGTAGATCAGCATAATTTCTAAGAGGCTTGGAACTCCATGAAATGCCTGGGAATTCATCGATTCTAGCTGCAATCTGCGTAACAGCTTCCAGACTCGCATTTTTAGCTATTACTATTCTACCATATGAATATAGACTTGAATCAGGAAGTTTGTTCTCTATATCCTCAATAGGAATGTTTAAAAGTAGACTGAGCTTATTAATAACTTCAGATTTTTTGGAACCAGGAAGTTCAGAAGGCGTAATATAAACGGAATAAGCTTCTATATTGCCTGCTAGAAGATTTCGACCCGATCTATCATATACTTCACCTCTGGGAGCAGGAATTCTAGTTGATTGGATAGAAATGCGCTGAGCTTCGCTTACAAATAATTCTTTTCTCAAGACCTGCATAGAGAATAGATTTATCGAATAGATAACAAGGAGCATTATTATTAGGGCTTTCAAAATGCGTATGCGCAAAGTGATTTTTTTGGGCAGCATGGCCATTATATCTGTCCTTTTGCAAAGATGATGCTCATGGCATAGCTTTCTTGGGATTGTGCTCGAACAACGGTCTCATAAAAGAAAGCAAAAAGAACAGCAGTATTGCAAATAGCCCGTTCAATATCAATTCAACACCGAATTCCATACTGAATACCTGGTAATAATGAATGCCTGCCGAAAACAGAAGCGAAATCACCTTAGATAATATGGCCATAATTATTGTTGCTACTGCCCCAAGAAGGAAAGGAACGATAAAAATGTCTTTCTCCGTCACATAACTTATGAGCGTAGCAAAGTAGCCACAACTTGTATAAATAAAGGCATAATATCCAAGTGGAGAGGCACTAAGAATATCTGCTACAATCCCAACTAAGAATGAAGTAATGATACCCTGCCCTTCTTTGTTGATGAAAGAGGTAAAGAGGAGCACATCAAGAGCTAAATTGGGAATAATACCCATGATTATGCCGCGCGATAGCCATGTTGATTGTATAAAAAGCATGAGTGCCGCAACAATGCTTGATATTAATATGCTTTTCATTGAATCGCCTCTTTACCAGGAGAAGAGGGAGCTTGAATATCTATTGCGAACACATACTCTATTCTACTGAGGTCAACTGCAGGTTGTACACTAATAACTAATGAGCTGGAGAATTCATTGAGTCGCCAACCCTCTACCCGTCCTATAATTATCTCTGGGGGGAAAATCTCGTCCAAGCCGCTGGTAACTACGATATCTCCTTGTTTGAGTTGCTCCATCTCACTCTTGGGGATGTAAAGCAAATTAAGTGGGACATCCCGAAAGCCCTGGCCATTCAGCATTCCTTCAGCACGGGTTTTTGCTAATCTTGCAGCTGCAAAAAAACGTTGATCATAGAAAGGTTGAAGTATGCTAGTCGAAGCTTTGACTTCGATTACCTTACCAACTAAACCCTCGATACCGTTTTGGTAGGCCACAACAGGCATATATTTCCTTATACCATTTATATATCCCTTATCGATTACTAGTGAGGAATACATATTAGTTGGATCTCTAGCTATGACATGGGCAGCTATTTTTTTTGCATCAGGCAATGTACTAAGGCCTAAAAGCTCCTTGAGGCGTTGGTTTTCTTCTCTCAGTGCGGTGTAATCTCGTACTTTTAGCTCATAATCCTGGGTCTTTTCCAGCAATGCTTCATAATCTTTCTCAATTTTTCGAAGTTCAGATACAGCGCCGACAGTTCCAGTAAAGAATGAGCCAATTGCAGATAGACTTTTCTGAATTCCCCCAATTACATAACCTTTGAAAAAACTAGGAACTTTGACTATCGTCTTTGTTGATATAAATAGCACAATAATTGACAGCATCATACAGATGCCAGCTTTCTTGTGCATTACTCGAGCAGGTCCATGAGTTTGTTGGCTGCCAATCTTCATGCCTAACCTGCCAATATCAGAGATTTAGACTCTCGTAAACACTGCTGCTTCCAATATTCTTTTGTATAATCTCGAAATACTTACCAGCCCCAATTGCAACGCATTCAAGAGGGTGCTCTGATAGAATCACTGGAACGCCAGTTTCCTTTGCAATCAATTTTGGTAGTCCCTTTAGAAGAGCTCCCCCTCCCGAAAGAACGATACCGCGTTCCACAATATCAGCTGCTAGCTCAGGAGGAGTTTTCCCAAGCGTTTTCTTTATTTCTTCAACTATTAGATTTACTGAATCCATAAGCGCTTCTCGTATTTCTACAGAATCGACTTCGAAGCGGCGAGGGAGCCCCGTGATTGCATCTGTACCTTTTATCTCTATTTTTTCTATTGTTCTTTCTGGACTGGCGTTTCCAATTTCAATTTTGAGTCTTTCGGCGGTTTGCTCGCCTATTATCAGATTATGAATACTTCGAATATGTTTGGCTATAGCTTCATCGAATTCATCGCCACCAACTCGAATGGCATTCGTTACCACCATGCCTTTCAATGAGATTACTGAGATTTCAGTAGTACCACCACCTATGTCGCAAATCATATGCCCAGCGGGCTCAGTTATTGGAATGCCTGCACCTATTGCAGCAGCAAGCGATTCTGCTATTACTTTCACCATTCTAGCACCAGCTTTGTAAGTAGAGTCTATGACAGCATTTTCCTCAACCTTTGTGATGCATGTTGGAACGCCAACCACTATCCTTGGTTTGAAAAAAAGATTCTTGGGGAAAACTCTTTGAATAAAATATTTGATCATCTTCTCAGTCATATCTGGATCGGCAATTACACCATCCCGCAGCGGGCGCTTTGCAATGATATCAGTCGGCGTTCTCGAAAGCATGCTTTTGGCTTCAGTTCCTACTGCTACAATACGATTTGTCCCCCTCTCCACTGCTACTACAGATGGCTCATCGAGCACAATTCCTTTGCCGTTCATATAGATCAATGTATTGCATGTCCCGAGATCGATTCCAATATCAGGGCTGAACATGTCAAGGATACCCACTGCTTTTCTCCTCTTTCTATAATTTTTCAGCCAATCGCCTTCTTGCATCCGCATGATTAGGGTCGATTTGTACAACCTTTCTAAAAGCTGCTCGAGCACCAAGCTGATCGTTCAACTTTGCATATATAAGGCCAAGACCATACCATGCGTCCACATTGACCGGATCTTCCTTTAGTACAATCTGATATCTATTCAGTGCGGCTTGAATATCGCCAGAGTCGAAGTTGTCCTGAGCCAGCAATAATGATGCTTTGAGCCTAATCTTTGCATCAGATGCCGAACTCTCTAAGCGTAAAAGCAAGTCTCTTGCCTTCTCTTTCTGGTCTGTATTCATGTAACTTATTGCAGCTGACAATAAAAGCGCGTCAGATGTGTTGTTCTCAAGCGCTTGTTCAAACCAAGAAACAGCTCGATTATAGTCTTTTCTGCCAGCATATACGATAGCTAAGTATTGTGGAATGTCTTTCTCTTTGCTTCCGCTTTCCTTTGCAAGCAAAAAATAACGTTCGGCAAGATCGAACCATGGTTCGCCTTTTTGATAATAGGCCTTTGCAAGTATATAATAGACTTGTCCCTTCATCCTTGAAGGCAACCCAACAGCAAGGGCTTTTCTAAGAGCAATAACCGCTTTTTCCAACTCTTGTTGTCGAGTCTCCTCTTCCTGAGCATTGAGAGCTGAATAATAATATGCTATGCCGCAAATACTAAGGTAATATTCATCAAAGGGATAGCTTTCTATGGCTTTCTGTGCTTCAGATAATGTCTTTTCTATATTATTTCCAGAATTCCAGGTTTTTGCCAAAGCTGATCGAGATATGCCATTTTTTGTATCTTTGCTGCTAATAGCAAAATAAAAACCTAGGAATACACCTACTCCAATCAATATTATTGCTATGAAAAGCCAAGGATTTTTTTTTCTTGTTCGAGGAGCTTTTCCTCTAAAAAATCTATCGAACATTGAAAAATAATATACCAAAAAAAGGCGGGCCTGTAAGCCGGGTTCTGTATGCTTTGAGCTAATTTCACTCTCGGCATGGTTGCCATCTGTCTCGATGTATCATTGCTGGTACATTCTAGCGGTCTACCCGCGATTCTGCCGCTTATAGCGACTTGGATGGGTTATCCATCGCTGTTTGACCTTGCTCGCGATGAGGTTTGCCATGCCATTCCTGTCGCCAGGAATGCGGTGAGCTCTTACCTCACCTTTTCACCCTTACTGCGTATAAACGCAGCGGTGTATTTTCTGTGGTACTTTCTGTACAAGATAAAGCCTTAAGCCCCGAACATTCGGAACTAAAGGCTCTTCCTGCCCCGGACATTATCCGGCATCGAACCCTTCCGAGCCCGGACTTTCCTCAAGCATAATGCCTGCGGCAACCCAGCCCGCCTAAAATATAATTATTCTTCCATATTATCGATAAGAAAATCATTGTCAATAAGTGGTTCACTTTGATTTTTTCTTTTTCTAGAAGATCCTTTTTTTGATGAATTTGAAATGTCCTCTGATTCATCCTCTGACTCAGTTTCTTCCGTCTCTTCGCTATCTTCTTCTCCCAAATCCACAAGTGAACCAGTGAGTATCTCTTCGATCGATCCTTCAATCTCCGTCTCTTCATAGTAAAGGATTCGGGAACAATATGGGCAAAAGACTATCTTATCAGCTTGTCGGACTTCATTAACAAAATTTGCAGGCAGAATCATGTGGCAACCGGTACATACTACACCATGGATCGGTACAATGCCCATGCCTGATTTGCTTCGTATAATTCGTTCGAATTTGAACTTCAAATCATCTTCAAGTTCTTGAGTCAGGCTATTTTCCTCTGTCCGAAGCTTCTCGATTTGATCTATTATTTGTTTGCTATTCTGCTCTATCTCTGTCCGTTTTTGCTCGATTTCGGATTCAAGAGCAGAAACAGAGATCTCTATACGATGCAACTTATCATCGATCTCTGCAAAACGACGTTCTTCTTCTTGGATTCGGTGTCGAAGATCCTGTTCTTTTTCTGAAGCTTCACGAATTTCCTTGTTTACGGCATCATATTCGCGCTGAGTCTGAATGCCGTCCATCTGCCTTTCAGCATTTTCGCGCCTCATTTCTGCTTCAGCAAGTGCCTGACGAAGCTGCTTGAGATTTGTTTCTGTAGTTGTAAATTGTTCCTTTACATCAACAAAAGATTTTTTTTCTCTCGAAAGCATCTGATTTTGTATTTCAATTGTTTTAGGCATAGCCTCTAGCTGCTTTTCCAATTCTACACGATCGCTTAGCAGCTTTTGGTATTTCCTAAGAGTCTCAAATAATTCATCCATTCTCATGGGCATGGGTCACCTCTATCAATGATCTATATAGTCACGAAGCTTCTGACTTCGTTTGAATTGTCGCAATTTCTTGAGAGCTTTTGCCTCGATCTGCCGAATACGCTCACGAGTAACATTAAAATACAAACCAACCTCTTCCAATGTCAATGAATACCCCTCATCGAGTCCAAAACGCATTCTCAATACTTCTTGCTCACGTTTAGGGAGTGTGGAGAGTACCATTCGCAGTTGCTCCTGAAGCAAGTTGTAATTGGTTTGGACAGCTGGATTCTCTACTTCTTTATCTTCGATAAAATCCTGCAAAAGCGAATCTTCGTCTTCTCCGATGGGTGTGTCGAGCGAAACAGGTTCGCGAGCTACGTTTTTTACCGCTTTTACTCTTTCTATCTCCCATCCAAGTTGCGCTGCAATCTCCTCATCTGTAGGCTCACGGCCAAGCTTTTGCATAAGCTGTCTGGATTCTCTAACAACCTTGTTTATCTGCTCAATCATATGGACAGGCACTCTTATAGTCCTGGCCTGATCAGAAATCGATCTTGTAATTGCTTGGCGTATCCACCAGGTTGCATAGGTGGAAAACTTATAACCCTTGCGATATTCAAATTTTTCAACAGCCTTTATAAGACCAATATTACCTTCCTGAACCAGATCGAAGAACTGCATTCCACGATTTGTGTATTTCTTAGCTATAGAGACAACAAGTCTTAGATTTGCCTTGATTAGCCTATCCTTTGCACTCTTCATCATTTTTCGGCCACGATTCACTTCTCGAGCCATAGAAGTGATCTTGTCAATAGGAGTCTCGAAATTATTCTCGATATCTTGCAGCTTTTTCTCATTAACTTGGAGCTGTCGAATTTTGTCTTTGATCTCTTCCGCACTAAGGCCAAGGCGCTGTTCAATTTCCTCGCGCTTTTCTTTTATGGTTAGATTTCTTCCAAGGGTCCTCAGGTCTTTAGATGATGAAATCTGGAGAATTCCCTGTATTCTATCTTGCTCTTTTCTATAGCGGATTATCTTTTTTGCAGCGACGATAAATTTTTCTGAAAAGACTGTTATTTCTTCGGGATGAATATCAGTCTCGTTTACAATTGGTAGCAGTTGTTCTCTTATTTCTTTTAATTGTGGATCTTCAAAGATATTTCCGCCTTTTGCGATTATACTCTTTTTAAGCTCAATATAAGCCTTAAGATCTGCAGCACTTGTATCGATGAGGTCTTTGTAGAATTGATTTAGCCTTCTCCGTTCTGCAATTTTCTCTGTATTTTCTTTTTTTTGCAAAGAAATATCTTTTGGTTCTTTTCGAGTAGCCTTAACTACTATTTGATGGAACTCTGGAATGAGCATTCCGGATTTTCGTAGCGTGTTCTTGATGATATTCTCGCCTTGCTCCATCATCCTAGATAGCTCGACTTCCTGCTCAGCTGTTAGAAGGTTTTCTCTTCCGATATCCCTCAGATAAAGCCTAACTGGGTCATCGCTCGATATCTCCTTGTCATTTGAGACCATTTTGCTTTTTAAGGGAATCGAAGTGAGTTTGGGAAGAGATTCTTCTTCAATCTGAATTTCTTCTTCTATTTTTACATCGTTGTTCACAAGAAGGTTGATGATAGCTTCCATTTTTTCCGAATTGAGTATTTGTTCAGGCAACATATCAGAAAGCTCATCAAAACTTATAGTCTTTTTTTCTTTTGCATATTCGAGTAGCTTTGCAATTGCGGGATCGAGCTCTATATCATTCATTAATATCTCCTCCCGTAGCTTTAAGTTCTCCATCGATATTAATTATTTCTTCAAGGATCAGCTTTTCTTGCAATGGATCTGCATCTACTGAAAGCGATTGAAGCTGTGTTACAAGATCTCTGCGCTTTCTCTCCAAAGCGGCCTTCTTTTTCTTTTCAAATCCATCCTTTATAATTTTTTCTAGTCCACCTTGCAGTTCGCCAGATGTATCGACTTCTCTAACAAAGCGGGCAGCAGCCTCATCAGTACAACGAGATAAAATCCCTTCTATGTCCAAAATTCCTTCCTTCTGCGCTTCTTGAAGAGCCAAAAATAGATCTTTTGCCCTTGGATCGTCGAAATTTTCTATATCCAAGTTCTCATCTATAAACTGGAATGGATTTTCCGACAAAATGATTGCTGCCATAAATAGAAGGTCGGAAGTTCTAGCTGAATTCGAGCTGCCATATGGTAAATTAGAAATGCCGTAAGTATCTCTGGTACGGCGCATCCCGGATACTTTCGCTTTTGCATAATCCATAGCAACCGCATGACTGCTCACTCCAATGATTCTTCCTACTTCCTTGATGTATTCTTGTCGCTTAACATCTGAATCGAGAGCGTCAAGGAAGGGGAACAGAAAAGAGACTGCTTTCGCTTTTCCCTCCATTGTCGATATATCGAAAAGCTGGTTGGCACGTGTGAGCAGGAAATATCCAGCGTTTATAGTATTTTTAGCCATTCTCGTCAACTCCCCTGCTCCCTTCTTTTCCAGTATCTCTGAAGCATCTTTGCCCTCTTCTAGAAGAAGCACTCGAGTTTCTAGGCCAGTCGCAGTAGCTATCGAACAAGCTCGTTCAGCAGCATGCAATCCTGCTTCGTCCGTATCAAAGCATAGTATTATATTCGATGATTTTCGGCGGATAATCATGGCTTGTTGACTTGTGAATGCCGTTCCCAGAGGCGCAACTGCATTTGTCAATCCAGCAGCATGAAATGAAAGTGCATCCATGTATCCTTCGCATATAATTGCAGTATCGCTGTTCTTTATAGAATCAACCGCTTGTGAGAAGGCGAATAGAGTCTCTTGTTTCCGAAACACTGCTGTATCAGGGCTGTTAATATACTTTGGACCATCTTCGTTCATGGCTCTGCCACCAAAAGCGATTATTCTACCCTTGGCATCTCCAATGGGAAACATTATTCGATCTGCAAAGAGAGGATATGCCAGATCTTTCTTTGAAAAAAGGCCACTGTGTTTCAAAAAATCATCGGTATACCCCTTTGCTTTGAGAAATGAATAAAGCCATTGTCTATTTGCAGGGGCATAGCCTATGCTGAATTTCTCAATCAATTCATCAGATAGACCTCTTTTATGAAGGATCTCCAAGGCTGGACGACCAAAATCATGATTCATCAAAAACCAGTGAAAAGTCTTGGATAACCTTTCGTTTAGCTCAAGAAGAGCCTGACGTTCCTTTTCGGTTTCTCCTAATTCTTCAGACTCTTCGAAACGAATCTGGACACCACATCGCTGTGCTAATTCTTGCATTGCCTCTGTATAGCTCAATCTATCTATATCCATTATAAATTGAATAATTGAGCCACCCTTATGACACCCAAAGCAATAGAAAAGGCCGGTGTCGGGACTTACAGAAAAGGACGGCGTCTTTTCCGAATGAAAAGGGCAAAGCCCCCAAAAAGAAGCTCCTTTTTTCTGAAGACGGACATGCTCCTGATATACTGATAAGAAATCGGTCTTATCGAGAATTTCCTGTCTAATCTGTGGTGATATTCTCGCCATTATTTTCTATAGCCCCTTGGGAATTATTTCTACATAATTATGTTCTTCCAAGGTATGGGAGAAGCGGTGTTTCCCGGTATTAACATCATCTAATCTAAAATACAAATAATCTGTCTGAGGGGGAAATAATGCTGCTCTTAAACTGATTTCTCCTGGATTGGAGATTGGCCCAGGAGGCAGCCCTCGGTTTATATAAGTATTGTATGGATCTTGGATTTTTAGGTCTCCATAATGCACAACTGAGGGCTCTTCTTTCCCTAGATGTTCTGTCATTACATATACTACAGTTGCACAAGATTGAAGGGGCATATTCCTTTGAAGTCGGTTAAAAAACACTGAGGCAATGAGGGGTGCATCTTCGGGTAATCGATATTCTCTCTCTATAATAGAGGCAAGTATCACCCTTTGATGAAGGGACTGAGGATTTAATAGCTTTGTTTTAGTTCCTTCAATTCTTTCTATTGCATCATTAAAACCAGCGACCATTTGTGATACGAGTTCTCGCGAGTCGCATTGCGGATTAAAAAAATATGTATCTGGGAAAAGATAGCCTTCACAGCTTGAGGCGGGAATGCCCAATGATTTAGCAAGCTCTGTATCATTAACTGCTTCCAAAAAAGCTTCTGCATTTATTACATTGTTCGATTCCAAGATCGTAGCAATTTGGCGCGCGGTCCTACCTTCTGGAATAACAACTTTTTGAGTTATGTAATATCCTCTTATCAATTTACTTGCTGCTGCGATAGGCGACTCAAAAGGCATAAAGCGATAGGTTCCAGATTTTATGCTGCGCTCAGATCCAATGGCACGTACATAGAGCTCAAATATCCTCGAGGAAGGTATGACATGAGAATTATGAAGCTCTTGAGCAACATCTCTAAGGCTGGATCCACTTTTTATCTTTACTTCTACACTTTTACTTCTGAAGGGAGGGGTTATAATCAAGATTATTATGGCCATTGACAAAATCAAAAATAAAATCAAAAGATTCTGCATAATAAATCTGATATGATATTTTTTCATTGATTATCCCATTTATTCTCTAAAGCTCTCAGAGCTGTAATTTCATCGATCGATAGAGGAGTATTCTGTCGTCTCTCAAGAAAAGCATCTAAAATCGTATTTGAGGATATCAGAGGGCCTTTTCCAATTCCAGGGCAATATTTAGCCTCTTCGATCCAACTCTGCTCATTTTCTAGTATTGTTTCCCAAAAAGGATATGTCTTGCATTGAACCGGCCTAACCGGATAAACGCTGCATCCATAATTTTCTAAAAAAATGCAGTCATAGTTCTGTTTTTCTTTTAGACTTAATGTAATTTCTATGCCTATATCGACCATTCTACAGAAAGCCAATGCAAATTCCTGTATAGAAAGACCAAAATACTCACTTAAAGCCATAAGATCTTTCTTGGAGAGCCACACATAACCAGGTTGACCGCCACAGCAAGCATTGCAACGCATACATTCGAAATAGATCTTTTTTATTGGCATTTCAGGATTCATAGTACCACCATCCTGTAGGCGGCCAAGAGAGATAATCAAAAAAAGCCTTTGTGCAAAACAAACAAAAAGGGGCTGTCCATTTCTCAGGACAACCCCTTGTGGGGAGAGAAGGATTTGAACCTTCGAAGGCTACAGCCAACAGATTTACAGTCTGCCCCCTTTGACCACTCGGGAATCTCCCCATTGATGGACTATATGTCCCTCGAGCCATCTCCCGGAATCGAACCGGGGACCTCGAGATTACAAGTCACGCGCTCTCCCAACTGAGCTAAGATGGCGTGCATAACGAACCGCACTATATACGAAAGACAATGATTTGGTCAAGGCCTTTAAAGATATTAATAATAGCAGGAAAATAGCTGAATCTAAATGTTAAAAAACGAATTTCCCATTTAGAGATGACTCATGAAATGCGCGAGGATGAACTTCAATTAAGCTTATTGCAATATGGCCCTGAGAAATTACATGATGATCCGAGAGATTATCAGGCGTTCGCTCTTCCCCTCCTTCAGTGAGAAAACAATAAGTATATCCATCCAATCCGTCAAAGCACTTAAGGTTGTCAATGTACTTATTCTTTCCTGGGACAGTCCATACTGCCTTTAGATCTCTAGATTTTGTAGAAGGACCATTAATATTGATGAATGAATCAGGCTTCCACAAGGCTATAAGCTCTTCTAGATTGCCTGACAGGAAAGATGTTAGTCCTTCATATTCAAGATTATCGCAATAGGCTGCACATGATACAGCAATTGCCGGGATTCCTTGCAACGCAGCCTGACGTGCCGCGCCGCAAGTTCCAGAATAAATTATATCTGTGCCAAGATTCGGTCCTCTATTTATCCCTGATATAACTAGATCCGGTTTTTCATGGAGAATAGCAAGTCCTGCAATTATTATGCAATCTACCGGTGTTCCAGAGCAGCTATAGCGGAAATCTCCAAGTCTGCGCAACTTAGCTGGCTTTTTCAACGTCATAGCATGGCTCACGCCAGACCGTTCATGCTCAGGCGCGACTACCCATACTTGGTGTAAACTTTTCCCATTGGCATCTTTCATTGCAGTAATTGTATCGATGAGAGCAAATATGCCATCCGATTGTATGCCATCATCATTTGTTAATAAGATTCTCATGTAATCTCCGTTTTCAGAATAAGATTGGTAGCTTAGAATCAATGCTCTAGAATTCTAAGACCTGCGCCTGTCGAGACTTCGTGGATTATGGGTTTGAAACCAAATATTCTCTCATAGTCTTCTAGCTTATTGCGATAGACTTGCTTTTTTTCATTTTTGAGAATTGTAAGCGTGCTCCCGCCAAACCCTTGGCCAACAAGTCTAGAACATAGAACATCATCTAACTCAAGCGCTCTCTTGGTAAGCCAGTCTATTTCCGGACATGAAATTTCGTAAAGACTTCTTAAAGAAGCATGTGATTTGTTTACAATTCGACCAAAGCCTACATAGTCCTGACGTGAAAGACTCTCTTCCGCTTCAACTACTCTTCTTACTTCTTCTAGCACATGAAGACATCGTCTACGCTTACGTTCAGGCACTATTCCCAGCAGTTCATCGAGTTCTTGTGGTGCTATATCGCGGATAGAACGGTTATGATATGGAACAAGAACTGAAATACATGCTTTGCAATCTGCGATTCGCTGTTCCAGCTCTGCTTCCACAGAAGATCGCGGCACTTTGGAATCGGTTAGAAGCATTTCCCAAGGTTCAGGCAAAAATTGCACTCCGCGGCGCTTTTTCCCATGCAAGTCTATGATTGAAAAACTTCTCCCTGCGGGCGCAGTAATTGCAAGATAATTTGTTATAGGTAATTCTTTCTCAAAGAACAAGCTCTGAGCTTTCCAGGCATGAAAAGCCAATTCTTCTAGTTTGAGGTCCAGATCGTATAGCGTTTTGAAGATAAGTGCAGTTGCCATGTTTATCGCGCTACTAATACCTAGACCAAGTCCAAGCGGCACATTGCTTTGAATAGTCACATTGAGACCACGGGGATCAAGGTTGAATACGCGCCAAAAATAGTCGCACACGCTTTTTACATGATTAGCCCAGCGATCTTCTCTTTTGTACTTGAATGTGGCAACGTTTGCGCGTTTACGTTCATTAAAATCAGCTGCATAAAAACGCAGCGAATTGTCTTTTCTGAAAGATATAGCGACTCGGACTTCAAAGGAAAGAGAAGCTGAAAGCACAAGACCATCAGTAAAATCAGTGTGCTCTCCTAGGATTTTAACTATTGTCGGCGCAGCTGATGTACAGTCTGGAGCAGTATCATACTCTTCTTCGTGTATTATAAAAATATCTTTCATTGTGATTATTGTATCCTATTTATGCTGTATTTTCAACTAAATTTTCTAACTTCCTCTAGAAGATGCTGCGTAGCTTCCAGCTTTTTTCTTATTTCTTTTGCCTCTTCCAGGTATTTTCGTCTTTCCGTAATCTTTGCTTGTATTGATCTGCATTGCCAGGAATCGGGCTTTCCTAGATATCTGCTGCAGACTCTATTACCATCCCTCCATTGCAGATATGCATATACTTGGTTATATCGGCGTTTTAGTACAATGCTACCCTTAGGTCTCGATGCGCATTCGCTCTCGACTCTCTGAAGGCGATTTCGAAGCAATTTTTCTTCATATAGAAGTGCTTGAGAAACTGTTTCCATTTGTTGAAATAATAATATGATGATAATCTGTAAGCAATCGATGTTCCCTTAAAAATTTACAATCCACATTTCTTGCATTTTCAAGGTTTAGCAATATACTTATAGATTAGAGCATTTAAATGAGTGATGAAAAACTGGTGCGCAGCCCTTTGCTATCGGGAATTTTCTATCCATCTGATCCAGATATGCTAATGTCCGAAATGGACAATCTTAGTATGTACGCAAAGCCAATGCCTTGTCCAGCATTTGCCATTATTGCTCCCCATGGAAGTTTTCTCTATAGCGGAAAAGTCAGCATGGAATCGTGGGGTGCAATTCTGGGTGCGGATCCTTCTATTATTGCGATTATGGGGCCTTCTCATCTGCCTTATGAAGAAGGTGTTTTTCTGCCTGAATCTACTAAATTCGATATTCCAGGAACTTCCTTGAATATTGATTCGAACCTTAGAGATTATCTCCTTACAAAGGTAACGATGTTAAAGAAAAACGATCTACCACATTTGGAAGAGCATTCGATAGAGCTTCAATTACCATTTGCATCTCGTTTTTTCCCAGGGGTCCCAATATTGCCTTGTATTATATCGGGTAAGAATCCCTCGACTATTGAGACTGCCACAAGATTATTTGAAGAAATAAGCAATTATATTGGGAATCAGGTTATCTTTGTACTATCTTCAAACCTTGCAGTAAGCGATTCTCCAGAAAAATGTGATTCGCTTTCTAAGGAATTCGTCGATTCTCTTTCTAGACCTATTGCTGAATTTCATGTTGAAGCAGAATCTTGCTGTAATTCTTTTTGCGGAGAAGCAGTTATTCGAGCTTTCAGAGTTGCATTTCCAAAAGCAAGGGCAGAATTACTGGATTATGATAATTCTTCGAAACATAGAGAGTACTGTGATGAGCTAGTTGTAGGCTATGGAGCAATAGATTTTAAGAGGTGAATTATGGAATTTACAATATCTCTAGAAGATCAAAAGAAACTATTGAATTATGCACGCCTCACAATTAATGCGTCGTTAAAAGGCGAAGAAGAAGTCGAGCCTCCGCTCCTATCTAAATCTCTAAAATGTGGAGCTTTTGTCACATTGAGAAAAAATGGATCGCTTAGGGGTTGTATCGGCAGAATACAGAGTGATGCTGATTTAACAAAAACTATAAAACAAATGGCTCTTGCCGCTGCATTCGAAGACCCGCGTTTTCCGCCCTTGAAAAAGGAAGAATTACCCTTGATCGAGATTGAAATCACTCTGCTCTCTCCCTTATACCCAATCTCTCCAGAGGAAATTGTGATAGGGAAACACGGTCTTCTCATCTCTGCTCATGGAAGATCAGGAATATTGCTTCCACAAGTTCCAATAGAATTTGGATGGGATAAAGAGACTTTCCTAGAGCAGCTTTGCTGGAAAGCAGGCCTTCCTTCTGATATGTGGAAATCTCCTCTTTCGCAACTTTATGGATTCGAAGGTTTCGTGTTTTCTGAATCGGAGCTTAAAGAAGCATCCTCTTCGGATTCCTGACTTTTTTGTACCTTCTTTATTGTTAACCTTTTCATAGTCTCATCAGATAGTCTAACTGTCTTTTTATTCAAAGTTTTTTTTATCTTTTTATGCCAAAGGCTGCGCGTTTTTTCTGCTGTTCTGAAGACAGAATAAAGAAGAGGTCTAAGACTGATATCATAAGCTCCATAGCGATGTATTATATTACCTCCAAATCCTGTCTTAAAGAGATAGAGTCCAGCCATAGGATGAGAATCATCTTTATCATCAGGCGGTATACCAAAGAAATCATATTTTTTTGCCCCAGATCTCTTTGCATCTAGAATGGCTTGCCATTGCAATGCATAGGTTGGCATTAGATTGCGTTTCTTGCTCGAAGATGCACCGTAGAGATAGGTTGAAGTGTCTCCAAAATGCAGGACAATAATACTTGCAAGTACCTCTTCTTTATGCCGAGCAACATATAGAGACAGATGAGGCGTTATCGTAGCAATAGAATTTGCTCGAGCTGCTTCTGCGATTTCAGAGCTTGTTTCAAATAAAGTCTTATAGTAGCTCTCTGGATGAATAGCTATTCTATCTCGCTTGGCTGTCTCTTTATATAAAGACATAAATAATGGCAAACTAGAAATACCTTCATCTTCTACGGAAATGGCTTTTTTTTGTGATAGTCTTATATTATAGCGCCATTTAGGCTTCATTCTAGCAAGAATTTGTTCTTCTTCGCCCTGCAAGTCTAAGATAACTGTATCTGGCACCTGAACATCGGTGCCTTTATATAAGCCAGGAATACGAAATCCAAGAGTGCTCTCTATATCAAGCTTTTCTTCTTCTTCTTTATTTTTTGCTAATGCTTTATCTCGTTCCCATGGCAAATCAAAACGTATGAAAACATCGGTACCGCCAAAAGATTCACCCAGAGCTCGTCCAAGCGCCGATAGAGCATTCCATCGCTTTGAGATAGAACTCAATTCTCCTGCTCCAAAAGGAACATAAAGAAAAGAAAAAAGTTTTGCAAATTTCCTTTTTAAAACAAGGATCCTACCACTCAAATCCTTATCATAGAAAGAATATGTACATGAATAGGCTTGCCATCCGGTGCGAGCCTTGAAAAGTCCCCAAAATTTGGATTGTAAGAAGCCCTGCTCATGGCATTCAGGCATACAATCCATTGCTGATAGAATGGGGCTTATTTCTATTTTCGGTAGAACATCCATAGCACTCTGCACTAAAATCTCGGTTATTGGTTCTTTACTCAGCCAATTTTTCCATCCATAACTTTTTCGAGCCTTATGGGCTCGCCACGAACCATAAGGCGTTGACCTTCTGACCAAGCATAGCCATCTTTTGCATATAAAGGGATTGTTAAAAATGTTTCAATATCGATGTTCTCTTTGGATATAGTCTCTTCTAGATTTTCAATACTACTTCCTTCTAGTAACACTCTTTCGCCAGGCTTTGCATTTGGAGCAGTCAATACTTCGACGATTTCATTTCCCTCTAGGCTTTTGGTCGAAGCTGCGAGAAGCATGCCGGCACTTTCAATTCCACGCAATTTTGCTGGCTTTAAGTTGTTAACAAGGACAATATTTTTGCCAAGTAGTTCATCTTCTCTATAGAAAGGCACTAGTCCTGAGATTATTACCCTTTCTGAACCACTGCCATCGTCTAGGGTCTCTATATATAGTTTGTCGGCTTTAGGATGTCGCTCAATCTTTATAATCCGAGCAACGCGTAGGTCTATTATTTGATCAAATCGATTGTTCTGATTTTTTTCTATAGAAGCTGGTAGCTTTCCCTCATTTTTACGATTTTGTTCTTCTTTTTCTTCTCTTTCTTTTTGGGAGCCTGAATATTGTACACGAAGGGAAGCTATCAGCTCATCTTCGAGCTTATTAAAAAGAACCTCGTGTTTTTTTATTCTTTGAAACTCTCCTTTTAAACCAAGATCAGCCCAACCAAGTTTCCCTTGTCCTATTTCTATTCCTAAAAAAGATGCGAGTCTTTTAGCCGTGCTTGGCATATAAGGATAAGTCATTATTGCTAGGTCTTTCAGCACATAGCATAGATCACGCATAAGTGAGCTGGCTTTTTGAGGATTGTCTATTCTAGCTTTCCAAGGCTCTTCATACTGGAAACGCTTATTTGCCAAATCTGCTATGGAAAAGATAGTTCTAAACGCATCTCGGAGATCAGCCCGCTCTAAAAGTTCTGAAGCCTCTTGTTCGCGATCGGCAACCTCCTTCCAGAAAGCCATATCAGGGGTCCCCTCGGGGATAATTCCACTGTAATACCGCGAAATAAATGTAAGCGTTCTATTTACAAGATTTCCGAGATTTCCTATAAGCTCTCCATTTACCTTTTCTTGGAAATCAGTCCATGTGAACGTATAATCTGAAGTCTCAGGTCTATTCCAAAATATATAGAAACGCCATATATCTGCAGGAATTCCAGTATTCATAGCATCATTTCCGAAAACGCCAATACCTTTGGATTTGGAAAACTTACCAGCTTCATAATTGAGATATTCTGTACTTGACATATGATGAAGCATGGTCCAGTTCTTTCCAGTACCCAAAAGGCTAGAAGGGAAAATGACAGTATGGAATGGAATATTATCTTTACCAATGAACTGAAAAAGCTCTACTTCATCGGGCTTCTGCCACCAACTCTTCCAGTCGAACCCCTTTTCCTTTGCTAATCTTGCTGTCATTGAAATATAGCCGATAGGCGCATCGAACCAGACATAGAAGACCTTATCTTTGAATCCCTCTTTGGGCACGGGAATCCCCCACTTTAGATCCCTAGTAATAGCGCGTGGATGCAGCCCATCCCGTATCCATGCCTGCGTCATCTGGATTGCATTATTTGCCCAAAAACCTCTTACACTTGCTTCTTTCATCCAGGCTTCTAGCTTAGGGAGTATAGCAGGGAGATCCAGATATAGATGTTTGGTCGAGCGTGGTCTTGGAGTACCACCGCAACTTATGCATTTAGGGCTCAGAAGTTCCATTGGGTCGAGCAGTTTCCCGCACATCTCACATTGGTCACCACGGGCTCCTTCATAACCACAATAGGGACAGGTTCCTCTTACATACCGATCAGCAAGAAAACGTCCACAGGTATCGCAATAGAGTTGATCTATGGATTGGCTTGAGATGTAACCGTTTTTGTCTAGATCGAAAAATATGGATTGTGTGATCTCTGTGTGCTCTGGAGTCGATGTTCTACCAAAAGTATCAAAAGATATTTCAAACCATTCATAGATATCGCGATGAATTTCATAAAACCTATCACAGAGCTCACGCGGACTTACTTTTTCCTCGAGAGCTTTTGTCTCAGTCGCAGTGCCATATTCATCGGTACCACAGACATAGAGAGTCTCATATCCACGAAGTCTACAGAATCTAGCAAATACATCTGCAGATAATACCTGAATCAGATTGCCAAGATGAGGAACATTATTAACGTAGGGAAGAGCCGATGTTATGAGTCTTCTTTTCATGGCTTGGACAATATCCCTGTAGAAAGGGGCTGTCAAGGACAAGCTCAAGTGATAATATTATATCAAATGGTTGTATCAATGTTGCGATTGGTGCTCAGATTAAATGAAACATCTACAATCAAAGATAAAAGAAGAGTGGTTTCAGGAATAAAAGATAGACTTCAGCACAGATACAGACTTTCATGCGCTGAAATCGACTTGCTTGATTCACTTGCCTTTGCAGAAATAGGAGCTGCACTTGTATCTAATTCTGCACAATACGGAGAAAAAGTGCTGAGAGATGCTGTAACATTCATAGAGGACCATTATCCAGTTGAGCTCTATGAAGTGCAGATGCATTATGAGATATACGGATGAGAGGACTAATCTAATGAGAAATCTCTGGAAGATATTGCTCAGCTTGGCTTTAATAATCTCTCTGCCTTTCTATTTCATTTCTTGCATAGGGATTGAAGCTTCGACTAAGATCGACTCTAAAGGTGCGGGAACATTCTCCGTTGAATATCAAATTGCCAAAGACTTTGTGGATTTTGGATCAGAAGAATCTACTCCTTCTCTACCCTTTGCCTTATCTCGCGAAGATATCGAGCGAGGATTACAAGACACAGAAGGTATTTCCTTAAAATCATACTCAAAGACGAAGAACGCTAACAATATGATTATTTCTTTTACTTTAGATTTTGATTCTCCTGAAAATCTGGTAAAATATCTAGATCCTACTAACAGCTTTGCCAGATTCAACAAAGAAAATGGTATCTATTCTTTAAAATTCTCTTTTGGAGATGAGATTCCCCCTCTTGATCCCGATATGAAAAAGTATATTTCTGAACAGTTCGCATCTTATCGATTTTCTCTGACAATTGAAACTGCTAAATCTCCTCCGGAAGTCTTTATTCAAGATGGCAGTTTTATTAGCAAAACTACCTCTGGAAAAAAGACAATCCTAGAATGCGCAATGGCAGATCTTCTCACTGTGAGCACTTCGCCCCAAATCGATATCTTTTGGAGATGATGATAACCTAATGGTATAGAGTAAAGTTTTATATCATTTAGATAATATAATTAAGATAATTAATAACGTTATTTATACATATCTTGACTAATTTAGCTGTTTCGATTAGTTTTCCACCGCAGCGAATTATTTATTCGTCAGCTTTTTTTCTATCTATTGGAGGAGAAACCTCATGCCAAGAAAAAAATTCGTGTATGCATTTGGAACGGGCCTTGCCGAAGGAGATGGCACAATGAAAGAGCTTCTCGGCGGCAAGGGTGCAGGCCTTCACGAGATGACTAAAATTGGACTTCCAGTTCCTGCTGGTTTTACAATCACAACGGAAGTATGTGAGCTTTATTATAAGAATGGGAAAAAATGGCCTGAAGGACTTGAAGCAGAGATCCAAAAGCATATCAAGAATCTTGAAAAGTTGACAAAAAAGACTCTTGGCGATCCGAGTGATCCATTACTTGTCTCTGTTCGATCTGGCGCACCTGTTTCGATGCCTGGCATGATGGAGACTATTTTGAATCTTGGTCTCACTGATGCTTCGGTTGAGGGCCTGGCTTCTAAGACCGGAAATAGACGCTTCGCTTTAGATGCATATAGGCGCTTTATTATGATGTATGGCTCTATAGCTATGGGAATCGATAGGGAGGTATTCGACAAAGCCTTTGAAGAAATCAAAGAGACAAAAACAAGACTGCGCTTAGGAATACCTACTGGGCAAAAAGTGAGCGATACCGATGTAAACGAAGAAGAGCTTAGTGAGCTTATCAAATATTTCAAGAAGATATATCGCGAACATATCGGGACAGATTTTCCACAGGATCCATGGGAACAGCTAAAAGGAGCCATCAATGCGGTCTTCGATTCTTGGATGGCAGAAAAAGCAGTGACCTACCGCAAAGTAGAGAAACTAGTTGGAATAAAAGGAACTGCTGTCAATATCGTTCAAATGGTTTTTGGCAACAAAGGTGAAAATTCTGGTACCGGTGTATGTTTCACTAGAGATCCAAATACTGGTGAGAATATCTTTTATGGTGATTATCTCATCAATGCTCAGGGGGAAGATGTTGTTGCTGGGATTAGGACACCAATAAAGCTCGCGGAGCTCGAAAAACGTGATCCAAAAGTATATAGACAGCTAGTCGACATCCGAAGAAAACTCGAAAGGCATTATAGAGACATGCAAGATCTTGAATTCACTGTGGAAGAAGGTAAGCTCTATATGCTTCAGTGCCGCACAGGAAAACGCAGCCCCATTGCGGCCTTCCGGATTGCAGTCGATTTTGTAAAAGAAAAGCTGATTACCAAAGAAGAAGCAATACTTCGTATTAAAGCCTCCGATATAGAGGGAATCTTCTACCCTATGATAGATAAATCAAACCCTGCAGCACTTAAGAAATCTTTTCTTGTGCAAGGTATCGATGCAGTTCCAGGAGCCGCCGTAGGCAAGGTGGTATTCAATGCAAAGGTAGCCGAAGAATGGGAAGAAAAAGGCGAAAAAATCATTCTTGTTCGCAAAGAGACCAGTCCTGAAGACGTAGGCGGAATGCATGCAGCCCAAGGCATTTTGACAGCTACTGGTGGCAAGACAAGCCATGCCGCTGTCGTTGCACGAGGATGGGGCAAGTGCTGTATTGTAGGCTGTGAAAAACTCGAAATAGACTATGAAAATGGCCAGTTTGCTGTTGGAAATACGATTGTCAAAGAGGGAGATTATATCACTCTAGATGGCAATACTGGCAATGTGTATCTAGGTCAACTCAAGCTGGTAAAGCCCGAACCACCTAAAGCCTACACCACTCTTATGTCTTGGGTAGACCGGACTAGAACGCTTAAGGTCCGCACAAATGCCGACACTCCTTATGATGCTAAAAAAGCTAGGGAATTAGGAGCCGAAGGCATAGGACTATGCCGGACTGAGCATATGTTCTTTGATTCAGAAGAACGCATCCTCGCAATTCGTGAAATGATCATTGCGGATGATACAGAAAGCCGTAAAAAAGCCCTAGCTAAACTTCTCCCATTTCAGACTAAAGACTTCGAGGGTATATTTAAGGCGATGGATGGCCTGCCTGTAACAATCCGATTAATCGACCCACCTCTTCATGAATTTGTTCCACACGATGAGGAAGGCCAGCGTGAGCTAGCCGATGCAATTGGTGTTCCTTTTGAAAAGGTAGTTCAACGAGTAGAACAGTTGCATGAACTAAATCCAATGCTAGGTCACAGAGGCTGCCGTTTGACAATCACTTACCCCGAAATTCTAGATATGCAGGTTACAGCTATAATCACCGCTGCCTGCAATATGACCAAGAATGGCATTAAGGTTCTTCCGGAAATTATGATCCCCTTGGTTATGGACGACAAAGAGCTAAAAATTCTTGAGTCAAGAGCACGGGAGATAGCGGCTAAAATTATAGCTACATCAGAAGTACCTTTAAAGTATATGATAGGTACGATGATCGAAGTTCCGCGAGCCGCTTTGCTTGCAGATAGAATAGCAAAAGTAGCTGAATTTTTTTCCTTTGGGACGAATGATTTGACTCAAATGACTCTTGGATTATCTCGAGATGATGCCGGTAAATTTCTGCCAGACTATATCGACGAGAAGAAGGGAGCAATTTTCAGAGCGGACCCATTTCAGAATATCGATCAGGATGGCGTGGGGATGCTCATACGAATGGGTATAGAAAAAGGCCGCACATCGAGGCCTAGACTCAAGGTAGGCATCTGTGGTGAACACGGAGGAGATCCAGAGTCTGTAAAATTCTGTCATCGAGTAGGTATGAACTATGTTTCTTCTTCCCCTTTCAGAGTTCCTGTTTCTAGACTCGCTGCAGCACAGGCAGTGATCGAAGATGCTCAAGCTGCTCATAAAACTGCAAGAAAACCTGGTAGACCTGCAAAAGCAACCTCCTCTAAGGCAAAGCGCCCTCGTGGCAGACCGCGTGGTTCTAAAAATAGATAGCCAAAATCTAGTAGTATCTTCCAGGTTCCAAATAAGATAGGAGCGCCATTCTAGCGCTCCTATTCTTTTACTCCTAGTCTTGATAAATATTAAAAAGCCTTTTTCGAATCGAGCAAAATTGTTATAGGCCCATCATTAATCGAATGAACCCGCATGATCTCTTGGAATTTACCAGTCTGGACAAAGACTCCCTGTTCCATCAACTTTGTGCAAAATAAATCATATAGAATCAAAGCTTTTTCCGGACCGGCAGCTTGTGAATAGGAAGGTCGTCTGCCTTTTCGGGCATCAGCGTGCAAGGTAAATTGCGAAATTACAAGTGCCTCATAGCCCAGATCAAGAATCGAAAGATTCATTTTTTCATTGCTATCCATAAAAATACGTAGATGGGCTATCTTATCTGCAAGGTATTCAGCATCGCCATCTGTGTCATCGGCTGCAATTCCGAGATAGATTAGTATTCCTTTAGTAATTCTTCCACAGAATTTATCCTCTTTAGTGTTTTTATATGTCACAAAAGCTTCAGATACACGCTGTATTACAGCTCTCATATAAGCTTCCCTTTCCTTAATTCGACTGAGAAGCGGCAAACTCTTCGCTCTGTTCAAGACAATTTAGCCTTGACAAAATGTCCTGTATTTCTTTATCGCTGACATTATCGATATTGCCTATAGCCCTATCTATCTCAGATATAAGCTCTTTAATGGCTTCAATATCTAGTTTCGGAACATTTGCAGCAGGCTGTTCTTCAAAAACCACAGGAGGGTTCTCAAAGGCTTGTTGCAATTCTTGATTAGGGAAAGGATAATTTTGTGATAGCCAGTCGATCATTTCGTTTCCTGGTCCACCGGTAAGCCAAGTACTCGCCACTTTTATGCTACCCTTTGGTGGAATAATTCTTTCATTCCAATAAAGACCAAGTGCAGAATCGTTGATAGAGAAAGGAGATTGCGTAAAGCCTTTCATAAGCTCAGAGTCGTAATAGAATTTTGAATCGCTCAGTCGCTTCCAGTTTGCAATAACAACCATGTCTGGCTTTGCCTCTTCATCTAGAAGCAAAGCAATGGAAGATGTTTGTCCTGGAGAAATAACATACTTTTCATCAGAATCCGATGTGATAATCATTTCGTCCGTAACCCTGGGATTCGAACTTGTAGCGAAATTATAGCCTCCTTTTTCGCCGAGAACAGTATCACATACTTCTTTTATCAATACCTTCATCTCTCGAGTTGTATAGTTTTCTATTTCTATTTCAATAATAAAACCATCTGTTACCCGAGAATAGGGGCTTTTATAAAAAAGCACTCTCTGAGTCAATCTATTTGTAACCGATCTATATTCGATTTCGATACCATTCTTTATTTGACGCTGACTAGTTTTATATTCCTTTGAAGCTCCCATTCTATATATACGGTTGTCGATATTTAATATAATAAAACTCGTCCTTGGATCACCATCAAACCATAAAGGTTCATATTTCGATTTTCCAGAAATATTTACAAGGCGATAAAGCATCGGCTGCAATGTCTGATCATCAGTAGCAATTCGGACAAGGCCGCTACGTATATCAATAGCAAATAAAGCACCTGTAAATATAAACGATAAAATGAAGAAGAATATCGATTTTTTCATGGTGCTATATCCTTAAGGTAATTTTCTATTTTTAATATAACCAGCTTCAAAGCCCTCTCTTTCGCGTCAAGAAGCCTATTGAGTCTATCATTCCTTGAAATGTTATCTATTATTGCTTTTTGGATTTCTATATTTGGCGTTGCAGAATACCTACTAATTGCTTTTGACCACAGGTAATCTCTTAGAAGTCGTTGTTCTCCATATACATCTTCCTGCATCTGTTGAATATCTCTATACATGTTTCTCCGAGACTCGAATTCAGCGAGGCGAGCATATTTGGCTTCTCTAGATTCTAGAGCCATTACGGTAATTCTCCATGCGGTAAGAGAAGTCGCTTCGGTGTTAGGCCAAGTTTCTTTGACTTTATTAAAAATGGATAAAGCTTGAGCAAAATCACCTATCTGATAATAGCTTTCTCCTTTCCAGAACAATACAGAAGAGGAAAACGGACTATCTGGGTATTTATTCATAAAAGTATCGAATACCAATATAGCATCCTCATATAGCCCTATTTTGAACAGAATTCGACCTTGTAGGAATTGTATATCAGGCATATTTGGATGAGAAGGAAAAGATTGCATGAATTTGTCGCAAAATATATAAGAGGTAGGAAAGTCAGTTGCTTGAAAATATGATAAAGCAGCCATAAAGCAGCTGTCAGCCAAGATCTCTATGTCTGATGCTGTCTGATATATTTCTGCAAAAGCAATTCCAGCACGCTCAAAATCGCCATTCTTAAAAAGTCCTAAAGCATAAGAGAATTCGTCTGATGTTTTGGTAGTTTGAGCATAAGTGAAAGATGAAACAATAAGCATAACAATCATAAGCATATTCATTTGTAACTTTTTCATACTTCTATCTTCCCGGTACAATATTTTTTGTTTATATATCTTGGAAAGCTCACATCTAAGTCAATCAATATTTCTGATTGGGCTTATCCAAGCATCTAGAAAATTTGTAACAAACTGTTTCTTATCTTGTGCACTAAAAAAAGCGCTCCCAATAACTAACACATCTGGCTGCTGAATCACGAGGTCGGGGATCAATTTCACATTTATACCACCATCAACAGCGATCAAGAAATTAAGGCCTTCTTGTTCTCTTATTCTTCTTAGTTCTTCTACCTTTTGTAAACAGAAAGGTATAAGCTTCTGCCCCCCATAGCCGGGATTTACAGTCATTACAAGTACAAGGTCAACTGATTCAAGAAGTGGAATTATACTAGAGACTGGAGTCGAAGGTACTATCGATATTCCTGCCTTAATGCCAGCATGTAATATGCTTTGAATTAGACGATGTGAATGCACACAAGCTTCAGAATGAAAAGTAATTGCGTCTGCGCCACTTTCTATGTAAGCATTGATGTGGCGCTCAGGTTCTTCTATCATAAGATGAGCATCCAGGAATAGTCTTGTCTTTGCTCGAATATCTGCTATCATTTTATGCCCGAATGTGATAGGTGGCACAAAATGTCCATCCATAATATCCAAGTGAAGCCAAGGACATCCGCTCTCTTCTATATACCTAACAGCTGAACCAATGTCATAGAAATCAGCTGATAGAATCGAGGGCGCAATTATTGGTTCTTTCATAATGTTATATATGATAGCTTGTATCGAACTGTTTTTCCATACTCCTTGCTTGAGTTTTATGTTAAGTTAATTGGAAATAGCAAATAGAATAGCCATTGACGAAAAATTCAAGGCTCGGATACTATCTAAATAGCAGTCTAAGGAGAAAAATATTCTAATGGCCCATCTGCCTCGTCTCAAGGAAGAAGCAACCACAGCCGAAGAAAATCTTGATCTGGCTTATGAAAGCCTAAAGAATGCAGATATGCAAAGTGCAGATTTCTTCCTTGAGAATGCTCTGAAAGCAGATTTTGAACACCCAGAAGTTCTATTTGCAATGAAGTGTCTTCATTTCTGGAAGGATCTTATCTCGCAAATGCCTGAAACAGGGAATCTTTTGGAGCGTGGAGATTTTCTCTGTAGCTCCTGGAAAAAATTCATGTTATTTCTTTCTCATATAGGGGACTCCTTCGATACTGCTCGCTATGTTTATAGGAGATTCATATTTGGGCTTGCTCTTGATCAGTACCTTGCGATTCCAGATGAAGAAAAAGATTCCCTTGGGCCATTGCTAGATCTAAGGTTAGGCAGAGCCAGGAAAGCTACGGGAGATATAGAGACAGCTCTTATTCATCTTGAAAGGGCAGCCCAAGGTAGACGAAACGATGCAAGCATTCTTGCTGAATTGGCCGATGTATATGCTATGTCAGGCGAAGCACGTCTTTCTAAAGCCTTATTCAGAGAAGCTTTTTTTATTGATCCACAAGCTATAGAAATTGATTTTTTGGAGTCTGAATTAATCTTTAAGATCATTGAAAATATAAAAGAACTAGGGTATTCTGGAGATGATATTGCTGAATGGATCCCAGTTTATGCAGAAATATGGGGTGTATTCAATATTAAAAGAGAATTGAGCAGCGCTGAATTCAATCGAATTTCGGCCTCTGCACGTCAACTTGAGATTCAATTAAGAGAATCACTTCAGCAAGGATCGAGCCTTGTTCCCCGCCTTCTAAATAAATATTTTTGGATGGCGGATCATCTAAAGGCCCGAGAGGATGCTAAAGAATTGCATTCAGTGTTGCTCAAGATCAAGATTATCGATCAATCAATTTATGAATCATACATAGAATAACGAAGAGAGGAGAATAGAATGGATCAGTCTCCATTAAGTGAAAAACTACAGCTCATGTTGAATGAAGAGAAATGGACAAGAACCCTTATGGCGAACTACTCTGTCGCCAACCTGAAAGAACTAGATCGCTTTATTGAGGAAATAATGGCCCAGAATGGGGCTGATGATATCATCAAGATTTGCGTGGAACACCTATCTCAAACAAAGAATAGCGTTATTGCATTATATGTCGCTGGAATGCTAAATATCATGCGCCAGCCAGCTGATGAATCTTATCTTGTTCAGTTGATGGATTTATTTGCAGAAAGCAAGAAAAGTAATATTGTCGAATATATCTGCAACCGAATATTAGATTTTGGAGAAAACCGTATTGCCCTAGTTCGATTAGCAGAATGCTATACTGCAGAGAATAAGATTGAGCAGCGATATGCAGTATGGGAAAGTCTTGTACGAATCGATACCGAAGAAGCTGAATTAGCACAACTTATTGCAGAATGGAAGGAAAAGAATGGCTTAACAGAAGAAGCTATAGATTTCTATAAGAAAGCTCTTATTCGCTATATTAATAAAGGACTCTTTTCGAATATAAAAGAATTATGGCATAAACTTATTCAACTTTCGCCTGAGGATTATGACTTTTTTATCCATGCACAGAAAAAAATTGCAAAGCAGGTTTCGCCAGAAAAAGCTGCCACAATTTTAATGGATTTATATGATTGGTATAAGAAGAATGAAAAATGGGATACCGCATTGAGCATTCTCAAGCTTATCGTGGAATATGACGAGCGCAATCCTGCCTTACGCAAAGAATTCCTCGAGTGCTACTCAAATATCTACTCTGGACATTCAATGTTCGATGAATGTGTAAAGCTTTCGAACCTCACCCAATCCTATCGCTCTCTCCATGAGGCAATTGCCGACTTCGAAAAACGTATTGCCTTTGATAGAGGAAATTATGTCTTCCATAGGACATGGAATATTGGAAGAATTTCTAATATCACCAACGATGAGGTTGTTATTGATTTTGCAAAATCGCGCAATCATCACATGTCGCTGAAAATGGCTTTCGATAGCCTCATTACTCTTTCCAAGGATCATATATGGGTTCTAAAAGCAACCTGGCCTCGAGAAAAATTAAGAGAAAAAGTAAAGGCAGACCCAGCCTGGACAATTAAAATCATAATCAAAAGCTTCGATAATCGCGCTGATATGAAACGCATCAAAGCTGAGCTTGTGCCTTCTGTTCTTTCTATATCTGAGTGGAATTCATGGAGTACTCGTGCCAAAGAAATACTCAAGACAGATCCTATGTTTGGAAATGCCCAGGACGATATTTCTACTTTTATCGTGCGCGACAGGCCTCTATCCTTCGAAGAAAAAATCTATGCGCAGTTTAAGGCGGAGAAAAACTTTTTTTCTAGGGTCCAGTATTTTAGAGATTATCTAGAAATGAGCGAGGAAGTCGACACCGATTATTTTGAAGAAATGCTGTCTTATTTTGTTTCATTCCTGAAATTGACACAGGTAAACGAATTTGTCGTCGGTTCTTACCTACTCTTAAAAGAGCTGTCCGGACGATATCCAAGAATGCAACAATATGTGACAATGCGATTTGTCGACCTTTTTGATCAGATCAAGGATAATATTGTCGCAGTCTATCTTGGACTGAAAGATACGGAGCTCAAGAACCAGTTCATTCAGAACATTAAGCTTTTTATTCCAAGCTGGCCAGACATCTATATTCAGCTTTTGCCTTATGCCAGATCTGTAAAAATGCTTGATGCACTTGAGTCTAATGGCCATGAAGAAAAACTCAAGCGAATGGCTATGTATATCGTAGAGAATTATAAGGATATGCGAGAAGCTTTCATATGGCTTGCTAAAGATTTAAAAGACAAGCCTTGGATGAAGGAACTTGGCATTGTGCGAGAAAAAATTATTCTTACCCTTTTACATATACTAGATATAACATTCAAGGAAATCGATAGCCATAAAGATACGACAGAAAACCGGAAGATCAATAAGCTTGTACAAAATATTCTCTTCAAAGAAAAGGATTTAGAGGAATTCCTTCAAGAAGCTCCTCAACAAGTTGTCGAGAGAGTCTATTCGATGCTATCCGACATAAAAGAAGTCGATCCAGCTATCAAGCTTGATTTGAAGAAAAAGATCAGCGAGCGCTTTCCTAATATAAAATTCTACGATGGCAATGAAAGGCTAACTGTTTCGCGAGGTTTAATGGTGACAGCAAACAAATATGATGAGAAAAAACGTCTTCTTGGACATATAATGGAAGTAGATGTTCCTGCAAACCAGAAAGAAATAGCCTATGCCCTCTCTTTGGGCGATTTGCGAGAAAATGCAGAATACAAAGCAGCTAAGGAAAGGCAAGATGAACTCAACTCTAAAGTAGGCAAACTTAAAAGCGAACTCGATCGAGCCCAGATCATCGATTCGGATCAGATAGACAGCTCTAGTATTTCTTTTGGCACAAAAATTTTGCTAAAGAATTTAATAACTGGCGAGAATGAATCTTTTACAATTCTCGGACCGTGGGAATCTGATCCAGATCACCAGATAATTTCTTATCTTTCTCCTTTGGGTAAACACTTGCTCAATCATAAGACTGGCGAAAAACTGAGCTTTACCATCAACGAGCGTAAATTCAGCTATGAGGTTTTAAAGGTTGAAAAAGCAGATTTCTAGGGTTTTTAAGAAAGTTAATAGTAAGAATTACTAAGGGCCTAGATTGTTATTGCTTGATTTACATCATTTATTCTTGTGCTTCCATGCCAGCATTATAGGTATCAAGAAATCCTCTAGCAAATGATTCAAAGCTATCTGCTTGGATCGCTTGGCGAATCTTTGAAGCAAAATCTGCCATAAAATGTAAGTTGTGTTGACTTGCAAGCATTGAATAAAGGATTTCATTGTTCCTGAAAAGATGATGTAAATAGGCACGTGTATAAGTCTTGCATACTCTGCAACTACAATCAGGATCTATAGGCTCGAAATCTTTTTTATACATAGCTTTTTTAATTGTAATTTGGCCCTTGGAAGTGAATAATAAGCCATTTCTGGCTGTTCTGGTAGGATAAACGCAGTCGAATATGTCTATACCATTTCGTACTGCCTCTATGATGTAATCTGGTGTTCCTATGCCCATTAGATATCGGGGTTTATCTGATGGCAAAAGAGCTGCGGTAAAGTTAAGGTATTCAATATATGCTTCTTTTGGTTCTCCTATAGAAAGTCCTCCTATAGCGATTCCTGGCAAGTCCAAAGAAGCAATTTGTTCCACACTCATTTTTCTAAGTTCTCTAAAAAAATTGCCCTGTACGATACCAAAAAGATATCCTTGGTAACCACTTTCTCGCTGAGAAAGCCATTGAGTTTTTGCTCGCTTTGCCCAATCATAGGTCAACATGGTTGCTCTATATGCTTTGTTTTCGCTTTCACCCCAAGGCGCACAAATATCTAATGCCATTTGAATATCGGAATTAAATGCAGTCTGAATGTCAACCACATTCTCTGGAGTTAAAATATGAGAAGAGCCATCGATATGCGATTTAAAACGTACTCCTTCATCTAGTATTTTTCTGAACTGAGGAAGCGAAAATATCTGAAATCCTCCGGAATCTGTAAGGAAATTTTTTTGCCAGCCAGAGAAGCCGTGCAAACCGCCTGCTTTGGATATAACCTCTGGCCCTGGCCTTAGGAAAAGATGGTATGTATTAGCTAGAATCAAGGAAAATCCCATAGACTCTAAATCCCTTGGTTCTACAGCTTTTACTGTAGCATTTGTTCCTACAGGCATAAATGCAGGAGTTTGTACATTTCCATGTGGAAGAGAAAGTAGACCAGTTCTCGCAGAGCATGAAGGATCTCTGTGCATCTCTTGAAAAATCGATTCAATCATCTATGGACTTACCTCAATAAGAATACAATATAATACATGTTTAAGTTCTAGCGCTCAAATAAGATATTGCTGATATAGCACTAAAAACAATAATTACAGCCCATATAGATATTGTCGGGCTAACCAAGCCTGATTTAGCAGATACAGAAGCTATCATCTGTGCTACATAGTATAGAGTTGCGCTACATAAGCTAAAAAGCAAGCTCAATAGAAAAACACTTTTCTTGAAACGACCTGAGAAAGCAGCGGCAAGGCCAACAACAATCAAAGGAGTCAAGGAAAAAGATAATCTTTTCTGCTTCTCAACCTCTGCATCTACAATGGGAAGTCCAGAAGTTTTTAGGAATTCTATATGTTTATTTAGCTCTTTCATGCTCAAAAGCCGAGGATTCATACTAGGTCTTGTGAAGCTTGAAGGTGGTTCTCTTATCATTGGATCCGAAAAATTCTCAAATTTTAAAAATAGCCAATCATTATCTTGTCTTTTATAAATGGTTGGATTGGCAAAAACCCACGCCCCTTGCTCCCATTTTGCATTTACTGCAGAGATCTTTCTTGTCAGATTTCCATCAGTGTCTCTTTCTATTACTGATACATCATATAGACGAAGATTTTTTTCATCAAAATATCTATAAGTATAGACTTGTTTTCCTCCATCAACGATAAGTCCAGGAACCGTTTGTTTGCCTGCGGACTCTTTGAGCATCCTCGACTGCAGATCGTTTCTGGTTCTTGAAAAAGGAATAGATACATAATTTGTAAAGCAAAACTCAGCAGCGCATAATATCATCGAAATAGCTAAGATAGGTATCAACAAGCGTTGCAGTGATATTCCTGCACTAAAAACAGCCTCAAGTTCATGGTTTGCATGCCAATCTCCTAAAACGAATACTATTGCAAAAAGAAAAGCTACTGGCAAGGTATCGACCATATGATTAGTAATTCCGAGGCCAATCCAAAAGACAATATCCCAAAAAAGGGCATTCTGAGCAAGAAATTTCCATAAAAGAGAAAAGAGTTCTGCAAGAGATACCACAAGCGAAAGAAATAAAGTTCCTCCAATTGTCCAGATGAATACTTTTTTCAACAAGGCTCTCCACAGAATTATCGGTAAAAATTGAGTCGCTTGCCGATTTGCTAATTTCTGTTGAGCTATGCTTTGCTCTGTTTTCTTTTTCGGCATCATAGGAAATGCCCAGTTTTTATCTTTCTGACTATCCATAAAGAACAGGTAGCGAGCAACATAACAAAATTTGGCATCCACATCGAAATTACAGGATTAGTATTCTGGCGATAACCTAGGGTCTGACCTAAGAATAGTAGTGCCCAGTAAATTACCGAAAGCAATAGGGCAATACCAAAACCAGCCGCACGCCCTGCTCTCTTTGATCCAATTCCTAATGGGAGTGCTAAAAGCGCAAAGAAGAAGCAAGCAGAAGGAAGGACTAATTTTTTCTCATATTCGAGGCGATAGACCTGAAGTGATGCATCGCTAATTTTTTGATTTTTAAGCGACCTCATCTTATTGACAAGAGATGTTAGATCATTTTGTAGCAATTGCAATGAGCCGTTTTTATTCGTTGATTCTTTTTGCTGAGTCTCAATTGCTATCAAATCATAATTCAGCCTTAATCTATCGAGTGTAGTGGCTTCTTGGGAAGCCTTTTCTTTAATCCGATCATCAAGCATCCGTTCTTTTTCTTTTATTTTGTTTGCTAGCATCAGCAAAGACATCTCAGAAGGAGCTGTGCTACTATAGTTAATTAAAGGTTCGCGAATCCTAATTCGAATTTCTGCAGCTCCCGCCTTAGTCACTGAAAAATCTCCTGCAGAACCAGCATTGAGTTTTTTTAGTTCTGTAAAATTGTTCATATTTAGAATAGCCATAAGGGAATCCTTAGAGAATTCTATCCCCACATCATCCGCTATGACAGTATCAGAATCGTACCCTCCGGACTGATCGATAATAAGTACATCCTGTAATCGGCTTGCGGATGAACCCTCTATTGCTCCACCAGTGACAATCAGCTTTTCTCCATATTTACTGATCGAATAGGGAGCCAGTTCAACTTTAGCAGATTTCTGAATAAGTTCTGCATATTCATTCTTGAAGCCTTGAGCAGCGCGAGGTATAGACCATTCATTGAGGCAAAAAGATCCAATAGAAACAGCTAATCCAATTATAAGAAAAGGCACATATAACCAAAGAGGCCTTATCCCCAAAGATGAGCTTGCTAGGTATTCGTTATCGGCATTTTGTCGCGACGATGTCATTAGCGTAGCTGCTAATATGGAAAAAGGGATAGTGATTGCGAGTATGGTAGGTAAGGAATAGAAAAGCAACTTGGCTACCGATAAGAGATCGGCGCCCCTTGATAAAATGTCCTCAGCAAAGAGCAGCACCTGATTGATAAGGAATACAATAAAGAAAAATAGAAATGTACCCAAAAACGAAGTGATTATCTCTGAAATTGTCATCCGCCAGAGTGTGAATGAGGGCCGTTCTTTCATCTCAACTTGTATCCCGGTCTTATCTCAACGGCCTGTCGATCCAAAACCGTCGGCTCCACGAGTAGTATCATCGAGCTGAGGGGAGATCGAAAAATTGGCATGAACTACAGGAGCAATGACCAGCTGTGCAATTCGATCACCATTCTCGATAACAAATGGTTTGTCACTCAGGTTGATGAGAATTACCTTGATTTCTCCCCGATAATCGCTATCAATAGTTCCAGGAGCGTTTAGGCAGGTGATACCATGCCGATACGCCCATCCTGATCTAGGCCTGATTTGAGCCTCATATCCTAAAGGCAGAGCAATTCTAAGACCCGTGGGGATCAATGCTCTCGATAAAGGTTCCAGCACTAAGGGATTTTCTAGAACAGCATAGAGATCTGCTCCTGCTGCATGATCTGTAGCGTATTGAGGCATCTGTGCTCCTTCGGAGAGCGCAATTATAACTCCTATTGCTCTTTCTTCAGGTTTCATCATTCTAGAATACCCTTATTGCTATAAAAATTAGGTCTATATCATAGAATATCTCGTTTATAGTGATAGCTTTCAAAGAAGAAATAGACCAATTTTCAAACATATCATATTATTCGATGATTACCTATCCCAATGTGAATCATGGCGAGATGACCGCATATCTCTCTGTCGATCAGAAGGTCTTTCATTTCGTCTCGTATCTCGCTGCGCTATCTGTCCTTTGTCATCAAGCGCATCCACAGCTGCAAGATTGAGCCTTCCAAGGTGATCAATTTCCATGAGCTTGACCTTGATAGTGTCTCCTTCTTTAAGTAGATCGCTAACCTTGTCTACATGTCCCTTTGAGAGCTTCGAAATATGGCATAAGCCTTCGCGACCCGGTAGTATTTCGATAAAAGCGCCAAAATCCATGATCCGCTTAACAGTACCTGTATATATCTTTCCGACTTCTGGTTCCTCAACCATTCCCAAAATAGCATCGCGAGCACTATAGGCGGATTTCTGGTCTTTACCGTAAACTGTAAGATATCCATCCTCATCGATGTTAATCTGAACATCGAATTTTTCAGAGAGTGCCTTTATATTCTTGCCTGAAGGGCCGATCACAAGGCCTATTTTTTCGGGATCGATTCGCGCATTTATCACCTGAGGAGCAAAGGGTGAGATTTCGCTCTGTGGTTCAGCAATAGTCTTTTCCATAATAGAGAGGATATGAAGGCGACCCTGCTTTGCTTGCTCTAGAGCTTTTCGAAGAATCTCCGTCGAAACACTGGATATTTTGATATCCATTTGAAAACCCGTGATACCATCTTTCGTGCCCGCTACTTTAAAATCCATATCGCCAAGATGATCTTCATCGCCGAGAATATCAGAAAGTATAGCATAGCGTGTTTCATCGGTAATTAGGCCCATGGCTATACCTGCAACAGCTTTGCTGCATGGCACACCAGCATGCATAAGCGACATCGATGAAGAGCACACTGTAGCCATAGAGGAAGAACCATTGGATTCGAGCACTTCTGCTACAACTCGTATAGTATATGGAAATCTCTCCTTTGGCGGTAACATCGGTTCGATCGATCGGCGAGCAAGATCACCATGTCCAATTTCGCGTCTTCCGGTGCCAAGTCTTCCAACTTCTCCCACAGAGAAGGGTGGAAAATTATAGTGCAGCATAAATCGCTCGCGTCGATCTCCTTCGATATCATCGAATATCTGCTCATCGAATACTGTACCAAGAGTAGTCACGGCGAGCACTTGAGTTTCTCCACGCGTAAACAGTGCAGAACCATGGGTTCGTGGCAATATGCCGATTTCGCAAGTTATTGGCCTAATGTCCTCCAGACCGCGACCATCGACACGCAATCCTTTCTCAAGTATAGAGGATCGCAGGATCTCATACTGGAGATCATCCATCAATTTTGAAAAAAGCTTCATCTGAATTTCATCATTAAGATCATCTGCGAATTTTTCTTTGACAGCAGAAATTGCTTCTGATACAGCTTTAGCGCGCTCTTGCTTTATTTTCGTGAAAAGAGCTTTTGATAGCAATTCATAGGCGCATTCGCGAATTTCATCTTTTTTGTTCAACTCTATGGAAAGTGGGGCTAGCGCGAGTTTTTCTTTTCCAGCGATGCGCTTTAGTTCTTCGATTGTAGAGCAGATCTGCGAAATAGGTTCTTTTGCCATTTCAATGGCCTGAATCATCTCTTCTTCCGAAGCTTCACGAGAGCCACCTTCTACCATAGTGATACCTTGTGCTGTACCGGCAACTACTATTTCTAGCTTGGCCTGCTCGATCTGTTCATAAGTAGGATTCAAAATATAAGAATCTTCGACAAGTGCCACACGTACACATCCTACAGGCCCATCAAAAGGTATGTCGGAGATATGAACTGCAGCGCTTGCAGCATTTGCTGCTATAATGTCAGGCGGATTTATCTGGTCAGCTGAGATACAAGTTGGAACAATCTGGATTTCTCGTCCAAATTCCTTGTGAAATAATGGCCTCATAGGCCGATCGATTATTCTGGAAACAAGAATTTCCCTATCTTTAGGCTTTGTTTCTCTCTTTATGAAACCACCTGGGATCTTGCCTGCTGCATAATATTTCTCTGAATATTCAACAGTTAGCGGAACAAAATCCAAACCTTCTATAGCTGTAGGCGAACAGCAAATAGTTGCTATAACGGCACTACCGCCATAGGTTGCAAAAACAGCACCATTTGCTTGCTTTGCCATTCTTCCTGTTTCAAATACAAGAATCTCGTTGCCAATTTTACATTCAAGTTTGTTTATCATTACATTCCTTCTCTAGATTTGCATATCCGATTTAACTTGGACTAATCAATATCGCTTTGATTGTATTGTTATTTTCGGATCTGCAATTTCTCCATAATTGCACGATAAGATTCGAGATCGGTTCTCTGCAGGTATTTCAGGAGCTTGCGGCGCTGACCGACAAGCTTGAGAAGCCCTCGTCTTGAATTCGTGTCTTTCTTATGAGTCTTAAAATGCTCGGTCAGGTATGCGATTCTAGCTGATATAATTGCAATCTGAGTCTCAATCGCACCTGTATTTTTTGCATCTTTGCCATACTCGAGCACCAACTGGGCCTTGTCTTCTTTGCTCAAAGCCATACTATTTTCTCCTTCTCCTGAACAGCCTTATCAACGAACGCCAATCGGATCTTTTCCGATTGCATACGTAATCTCATCAATGCTAGATGATTGTGAACAACGTTCACTTTAGTTTCTTGAATCGTATCATTATCCTTTATGAACGCTTCATACTGCCCTTCAGGGGGTATGAGCAAATCATCTTCGGGTAAAAAGTATTCACTTTTTTCGGCTATAGCATATCTCTCCCGCCTGGCAAGTATTTGATATGGTCTGCCAAGCATTTCTGCCGCTTCTCCAAGCCTTCCTTCGAGCACAGCATGACGAATTCTGCTAGAGCTTATAGCATGGCTATGATACATGATATTTTTTACAATACATGAACGCAAGCCAATCTCTTCACTCAGCTTCTCGACCCTCGTGGCATTAGTATCGAGATTGTGCCCAAACTGAAAATTCACACCTACTGCTAAAAATCGTACATTTGCAATATACAGTGCAGCAAGGAATTCTCTTCCCGTGAGTTTAGCGAAATTATTAGAAAAGTCAATCATCACGCAATATTCAATGCCCATATTCTGAAAGCCGGAAAGCTTTTGTTCTAGAGTCAAGAGGCTACCCTGATAGCTGGATGGATGAAGTATTTTTTTGGGGTTCTCCCTAAAAGTGATGACACATGACCTTAAGGCTGGGCTCTGTTGCTTTACAGTCTCGATGAGAACCTGGTGTCCATAATGTAGTCCATCGAATACACCAACTGTAGCAGCAAGCTGTTCTTGAGAATAATTATTTTGAAATTCTTCCCAGGTCAGAACATTCACAATCGAGACTCCTCTTCCATTACCACCTTTGGCACCAACTCTTTATCTTTATGCTCTGCTATGCCAAGGAGCTCACCTTTTTCAGAAAACAGTGCCACTTGCTTTGATTCGAAGGATAAATCTAGATTTCTTAATAATGTCATCTGATCATCATTGAATGTTATAGCTTTGATTGGCAATGCTCTTCCATGAATAAAATGCTTAACAAAATCCAATTGGATTACTGCTGTTGCCAGACCTAGACTCTGTGCGATATCTGGCGAGAAGACTTTTAATGTCTTCTCATTGCACTCATGGGGATGATGTGCTTGGCTTATAAAGAAAGGTCCAATTTTTGTTCGTCTCAACGATACCACTGTTGCACAAGAGCCGCACGCATGTCCAATGTCTCTTGCAAGAGAACGAATATAAGTGCCAGAAGAACAACGAATTCTAAGAGTCGCTTCTTTTTCCTTGAAACTTTGCAGCTCTATGGTATCAATTGTAACGAATCTTGGAGATATTTCGGGTTTTTTACCAGCTCTAGCTATTTCATATGACCTTTTCCCACATACATGGACAGCACTGTAGGATGGAGGTATTTGTTTTATATTTCCACAAAAAGAAGGAATAATATTCTCAAGAGTTTCTTTTGTAGGTATTGCACCTATGTCTACTATTCTGCCTTGAGGATCGAGGGTGTCTGTCTCCTCTCCAAACCTGAAAACTGCATCATATTCCTTACTTTGATTCATGAACCATCTAGTCAGCCTTGTTGCCTTGCCTGTGAGTATTATCAATAAACCTGAAGCAAAGGAATCTAGAGTACCAGCATGGCCAAACTTCTGTTGAGAGGCAAAAAACTCAACCGATAAGCTTTTTCGAATATCCTGCAATACTCTATTCGAAGTAGGGCCTTCAGGTTTATCCACGAGGAAAAAACCGCTATGCTGCATTATTTCAGAAGATCCTTCAATTTTTCCGTAAGCTCGAATCCTTCTTTCAGGCTGCGATCGGCTACAAAGGTGAGAACAGGGGTCAGTCGCAAGCGAACACGTTTTGCAATGATAGATTGTACAAAACCAGCTGCATGAGATAGGCCAATGATCGCCTCATCCAGATGCCCTTCTATATCATCGAGACTACTTACAAATACCTTTGCGTGCGATCCATCTTGACTGGCCTCAACCCTTGTGATCGATAAGAAGCTGTTGACACGAGGATCTTTTATCTCACCAAAGGTGATCATCTTAGAAATTTCCTCGCGAATCAATTCTTCAAGACGACGCTTGCGTACCTGGTTCATTTTTGTCTCCCGACTCGAGCGTTCGAGCAACCTCAATTGTCTCATAGAATTCAAGGATATCGCCTTCTTTGAGATCATTGCAGTTCTCTATACCGATACCGCATTCGTAACCTGCCGCTACTTCTTTAACATCATCCTTGAATCGCTTAAGTGAGGATAAATTACCTTGGAATATCTCGATGTTGTCTCGGATAACTCTAACTTGACAATTTCGCTTGACTATACCCTCTGATACAAAGCAACCCGCAACGATGCCTGCTTTTGGCACTCTAAAGATATTGCGGACTTCAGCCTTTCCGACTTCTTGTTCTTTGAGTTCGGGAGCGAGCAAGCCTTCCATTGCACGTTTTATCTCTTCTTGAGCACGATATATGAGATTGTACTTGCGAATATCGACTTTTTCGCGCTCTGCTAGCAACTTTGCACTTGATGTTGGGCGGACATTAAAGCCAACAATGATAGCATTAGATGCTGAAGCCATCATGACATCATCTTCTGTAATAGCACCTGCTGCAGCCCTAATAACATTTAAATGCACTTCGCTTGTTGACAGCTTCTCTAACATGCCTTTCAGAGCTTCTACGCTACCATGAACATCTCCCTTTATTATGACCTTTAGCTCTTTGATCTCTCCTTGGCTTATCGTCTCGTAAAGGTTATCTAAAGTCACCTTTTTAACATTGCGGCCTTCTTCGTATTTCTTCAGTTCCTGGCGCTTTGCTGAGATTTGGCGTGCAAATTTTTCGTCTTCCACCACTTCGAACGGATCGCCAGCTTCAGGCATACCTTCGAATCCGATGACTTCTACTGGCATAGATGGTGTAGCTAGTTCGATACGATTTCCTTTATCATCGAACATAGCTCTTACTCTACCTGGGAAAATGCCAGCAACAAAAGGGTCTCCGATATGTAAGGTTCCGTTTTGCACCATGATTGTAGCGACAATACCTCGGCCCTGGTCTATAAGAGACTCGATGATTTTACCATCAGCTAGCCTATCGTAGTTCGCCTTCAAGTCGAGCATTTCAGCTTGTATGAGAATTGCATCAAAAAGCTCAGGAATGCCAATTTTTTGGAGAGCCGATACTTCGACGAATTGTGTTTGGCCTCCCCACTCTTCTGGAATAAGGCCTAGTTCTGAAAGTTGTGTTTTTACTCTGTCGGGATTGGCCTCAGGCAGATCGATTTTGTTGATAGCCACAATTATTGGGACATTTGCAGCTTTCGCATGATCTATAGCTTCCTTGGTCTGCGTCATGACACCCTCTGTAGCTGAAACTACCAGAACTACAATATCCGTGATATTTGCCCCTCGTGCTCGCATTTTTGTGAATGCAGCATGACCAGGAGTATCCAGAAAAGATATTTTCCCATTAGGAGCTTCGACCATATAAGCACCGATGTGTTGAGTGATTCCCCCAAATTCCTGAGACACTACATCTGTTTTGCGAATCGCATCTAGAAGTTTAGTTTTTCCATGGTCGACATGCCCCATTACGGTAACGATTGGAGGCCGTGGCTTAAGTTCCTCAGGTTTATCTGCTGCTTTTTCGATAACCGTCTCATCATAGAGGCTTACTACTTTTACTTCGCAGCTATATTCAGCTGCCAAAATCGCAGCTGTATCGGCATCTATTTTTTGATTGATAGTTGCCATAACGCCAAGTGACATCAATTTACTTATTAGGTCAGCAGGTTTTAGATTCATTTTTTTTGCTAACTCTGAAATGCTGATATTCTCCATGATGTCAATTGATTTTGGAACTGCCGCCAATTTTGCTTCAGCCTTTTTCTTGAGTTGAATCTGCTTCTCGAGTTCTGTTTCTTCCTCGCGCTTATTGAATACTCCCTTCTTTTTAGCTGGTGCTCTACGAGAAGCAGGTCTCTCGTTCTCAGTGGAAGGAATAGGGGCTGGTGTCTGACGCAACCCGTATCTACCTCCTGCAGGGCTCTGTCTTGCTCCAGTATATCCACCGGATCTTTGTGCACCCCCAGGCTGCCCTGTTTTTGCATAAGGATAGGCTGCCCTACCACTAGGACCTGTCCCACTTAGGTTTTGAGAACCACCAGAAGGACGGCTGCCATGAGGAAATTGTTGAGATCCGAATTGTCCAGATCGGCTAGATGTCGATGGATAGCTCCTTCCAGATGGTTGACCATGTGCTCGACCTTGGTAAGATCCGCTTGCTGGACGAGATTCTCCTCTCTCATGACCATTCCGATACGTAGAACTGGGTCTTCCTTGAGCCAAATTTCCAGCTCTTCCATCAGAAGAGTAGCGCCGCTGAGAGCTGATAATTGTCTCATCTTGTCTTATTTCCTGCTTGTGTTCGAACGACTTCTGAGATGGAGCTGTTGACGCAGATTTTGATGATGAAAGTGTTGTTGTCGAGGGCGCTGTCGAAGAAGGAGAAACAGCTTTATCCTCTGTTCTTATTTGCGTTGTAGTCTTTCCTGCTTCGGAAAGTGGCTGAGCTGACAATGTGGATTGTTTTTCTCTCATTTTTTGATCTTCATGAGCTTCTGGTATCATTGCTTTTGCCTGGACTTTCTTTGTGGTAACTATTTTTTTCTTTACTACTACGACAACTTTCTTCTTTTCTGCGCCCTGATCGAGAGGATTCTGAGCTGGCAATTCCTGAGGCTGCTCGGGAGTCTCTTGTCTAGGCTGTTTGATTAGATGCACTTTCTTAAGGTCTTTATCGTTGCTCTCTGTCATATCTTTCCTTTATTCATCCTGCTCTTCTTCTGCTTCAAAACTCAGAGCTACTCCACAGGATGGGCAATGATCCATGTCTATAGTTATTGGTGACCCACATTCTGGACAACTATAAGACACGATTCCTTCTTCTTCTACCTCTTCTTGTATGATTTCTACATTTTCTTCGATTATGTCGCGAATTGCGCTAATATCTCGAGCGCTGAGAGTTGTGCACTGTGCAATCTCTTCCTCATCCAATTCTAGGAACTGTTCAATTAAGCGAATTCCTGCTGATTCAAGAGCATTTATCCAAGCTGGCTCTAGATTAGGCAAATCTCTGATCAGGAATTCTTCTCCCTCTTCTTCTTCTACAGAAAATAGACGATCTGCGGCCTTTTTCAATTCAACATTTCTAGAGTCTTGCAAGTACTGTTCCTCTGTCATAACATCAATATTCCAGTCGCAAAGCCGATTTGCTAGCTTGACATTCTGACCTGACTTTCCAATTGCGATGGAAAGCTCATGTTCATCGACTACTGCTAGCGCCATATGTCTGGCTTCGTCCAGTATATATACTTCTTTTACCTGTGCGGGTGCAAGAGCATTTTTGATAAACTCTTTTGGGTTGATATCATATCGAATGAAGTCGATCTTTTCGCCTTCAAGTTCTTGGCTGATGAGTTGACTTCGCATGCCCTTTGGACCTACACAAGCACCTACCGGATCGACATCGCTTCGCTTTGCATATACTGCTACTTTTGTCCTATAACCGGGCTCACGAACAATTTTGAATATTTCAATGGTCTTGTCGTAGATCTCGGGTATCTCTAGTTCAAGCAATTTGCGCACAAATTCTGCATGGGTCCTCGAAAGCACAACCTGGAATCCAGTCTTGGTCTTTTCCACTTCAACAATCAGGGCCTTTATTCGATCTCCCACATGATATGTCTCTCTCGGAGACTGATACTTGCGCGGGAAAATACCTTCAATCTTGCCTAGATCAACGAATATCGTCCCATTTCGCTCTCGCTGGAAATACCCAATAACTATTTCTCCTACTTTCGATTTAAACTCTGCATATAGCGTATCGCGAGATATATCTCTTAAGCTCTGTCGAGCCGTCTGCTTTGCAAGCATAACCGATTGAAAGTCGAACTCGGATGGATCAATGGGAATCTCGAGAATATCTCCGATCTCAGCTTCATCTGCAAGCTTTTTAGCTTCCTCAAGTGGAATCTCCAAGACTTCGTCTTCAAAATCTTCATCCGAGACTATGGTCTTTTTTGCATAGATTTCGATTCCTTCATAGTTTTCCTTCAATCGGACTATAGCATTATCGTTGGTTCCGAATTTTTTCTTGTAGGCTGCTAGAATCGCCTCTTCGAGCGTTTTAACTATAAGATCCTCAGGAATCCCCTTTTCAGAGATCAACTGATGAATTGCTTCTGCCATTTCAGATGCCATGTACTTTTTCTCCCTCGCGAGATGAATCAAGCTTCGCTTTTATAATCGAAGCTATGGGAATATTCAATATCGTATCGTCCATTTCTATTTGTACTTTTTTGTTATCAAAATGTACTATGCGACCTTTCTTCCAGTCATTACTTTCGGAAGTCATGAATTTTATATAACAATTTTTAAAGGCTGCCCATTCCCTTTCTGTTCGAATAGCCCTGTCTATACCTGGGCTATAGACCTCAATGTATGGATCTTGCACTCCCAATGCCATCTGAATACGTGGCAGTATAAGGCGATATGCTTTAGTGCATTCATCGGTGCCTGTTCCCTCGGGTCTATAGATTACCGCTTTGACATGAAGATCGCCACCCTTGTGTCGAACTAATGAGAATTCCAATAGATCGAGCCCTCCTGCTTTTAGTGTTGCATCGATCTCTTCTTGAAGTTTTTTATCTGTCATTCCCTTCCATTCGCCTCTATTCTTTGGTATAAAGCTCGGCTTAAATATCATTCAGACTTAAGCCGCGCTGGCCTATTTGTCCTATCTTCTTTTGGCGATGTGCTTCTATCTTCTATGTCGACGATTGTTAAGCTCAAGCGGAAGCGCATATCCACAGAGAAACCGCTTTGGGCGGATTTTCTGCTAGGCAGGTCAGCTAGCTGCAAAACATTTGCTAAATGTTCAATAGTAGCCGCTCTATTTCCCGCTATATAGAGGGAATAAAAAAAGAGCCGTTTGCACGACTCTTCCTGCATGCCGCAAAAAAGAATCTCAGACTTTATTATATTGCTATTATAGATATTCTTGCATTATTCGTCAAGATTCGCTTCTGCATATTAAGCCTAATCAGCAGCAAGGACTATTGCACCGGCAACTTCATTCCCATTTTGCATCAATAACCTTGCACAAGCTTCAAGAGTTGCACCTGTGGTACAAACATCATCGAGCAAAATGATTCTTTCCATGGTTTTTTTTTCAGATAAGAGTGTATAAGATAGCGAAGCATTCTTAAGGCGACTAGCACGATCTAGCAATTTTTGTTGACTGCTTCCTGATAATCTCAAAAGCATCTTTTTATAATGGTAGCCATATTCTATAAGTGATTCTGCTATGGTGCCTACTTGATCGAATTGTCCTAATTTCAATTTTTCAGGCCTTGGTGGCACAGGAACAAGACATATAGAAGTAGAAATATTTCCTACCAATTCATCAAGCATAGAAATACGATAAGCAAAATAGCGGGCCAAAGAAATACGCTGACCCGTCTTAAATGCATGGATTAAACTGGCTGCATTGCCACGAAAACTGAATATTGGAATTATATGTGTCAAGGAAGTCTGTAAATTGCGGCAATCCATACAATATTCCAGCTCGCTGATAAGCTCTCTTCCACAGTGTTTGCAGCGTGGACCCTTGATAAACTCTAAGGTCCGTTCACAAGAAGCGCAGAGAGGTGCAGGAGACCAAGATACTGCGCTCACAATCGATCCACATAGAACACAGTGCTGGGGAAATATATAATCAAGAGTCTGAGCATTAGCTTTCCTGAAGATAGAATCCATCATTAAATAATCGCTCATTATTCATATCATTGCTTCAATCTCTCAACGAGGTCAGATAAAATTTGAAGAGCTTTAATTGGTGTAATATTGTTTGGATCTATGTTTTTCAATGTTTCGATGACAATATCTTCAGCGCTAAATAGTTCATAAGAAGGAACTGCGGTTTCTTCGGGTTTTTCTTCTTTTAATGCTTGCTCCATAGAATTAAAATGTGATTCAACTTCAGAAGCTCTTATGATAACCTCTTTTGGCAATCCAGCAAGATTTGCAACATGTATGCCATAAGAACCGCTTGAAGCACCATCTTCGAGCCTTTTTGGAAAAGATATATTGCCATCTTGTTCGGTTGCAACCATTCTCATGTTGCGCATCCCTGGAATTGCCATAGTTGTAAGCTCATGATAATGCGTTGCAAAAAGTGTTCTGCAGCTGATTCTCTTTATAAGGTACTCACTTACCGCCCAAGCTATCGATACTCCATCCAGAGTCCCTGTTCCCCTACCTACTTCATCCATAATCACAAGGCTTTTCTCAGTCGCGGTGTTGAGTATAAAAGCGGTCTCATGCATTTCAACCAGAAAAGTGCTCTCACCTCTAGCTAGATTGTCCTGCGCTCCTACACGACAGTAAATCTTGTCTACGAGCCCTATCTTTGCCGATTCAGCTGGTACAAAACTGCCCATGTGAGCAAGAAGCACAATAAGCGCCGTTTGCCGAAGCACAGTAGATTTACCAGCCATATTAGGACCTGTTATCAATATAAACCAGTTGCTCTTTCTTGAAAGGCTAATTGAATTTGGTACAAAATCTCCATAAGGCAAACAGATTTCTACTACAGGATGTCGGCCATTTATTATCTCTATATCTTCTTCTTCTTCAATTTGAGGTTTTGTAAAACCTTGCTCAGTTGCAGTCTGAGCAAGTGATGCCAAGCAGTCTATCCTTGATATTTCTGAGGCGCATTCTAGCAGCGCAGGGATAAATTGTTTCAGGCTATCTCTTATCTCGATAAAAATATTCTTCTCGATATCAATAATGCGCTCCTGCGCTCCATTGATCTTGCTCTCTAGTTCTGCTAATCGATCGGTAGTATATCGTTCTGCGCCAACTAGAGATTGTCTGCGAATGAAATGAGAAGGAACATTCGCAAGATTTCCTTTTGTCACTTCAATGTAATAACCAATTATTCTATTATATCTTATCCGTAGATTTTGAATCCCTGTACGCTTTTTCTCATCTTTAAGGTAGTCTTCAAGTACTTTCTGAGTGTTCTTATGCAGATTTCTCAGATCGTCAAGCTCTTTGTCGTAACCATCCCTTATAATATTGCCTTCTGTCAACAAAATAGATGGCTCTTCCAAGATAGTTTTTTCTATAGTATCGATAACATGCTTACAAGCTTCAAGTTGCTCCTTGCTCATCCTTGAAGTTAGTTCGAAAGGAGCTTGAGCAGATGCTATCAGAGCAAAAAGGTTTATTCCAATATTGATTGAATCATGAATAGCTCTTAGATCTCTAGCATGAGCCTTATCGACAGCAAGACGAGATATCAATCTCTCTATATCGAGAATGCCATAAAGTAATTTTCTTATATCTGTCAGTAATATTTGATTATGGTATAAAAACGAAATTGCTTCTAAGCGTTCTTCGATTTTCTCGCGAATTCTGAGAGGTTGAAAGAGCCATTGGCGCAGAAGACGAGCTCCGCCCGCTGTTTTGGTTTTATCTATTACCTCAATAAGAGTATCTCTCTTGCTAGAATCACTAAGATTCTTTACAAGTTCCAAGTTTCTCTTTGTGGCTTCATCTAAAAGCACGTATTCTTTTTCTTCATAGGGGAGCAAGGCTCGAATATGAGGGCAATTTTTACGTATCATTTCCTGTACATATTCAAGTAAATTACCTGCGGCTGCGATTTCAGGAGCATTATCCTCAAAACCGAAACCCTTTAGAGATACAATGCCGAATTTTTTCTTAAGCAAGTCGAGTGAGTGCGAAATATCATAGACCCAGTCCGGCTGGGCTTCTATGATTGAGCCACACTCACGTATAACCTGAAAAAGCTTGGGTTGATCAAGAATAGATTGCTGAACTAAAATCTCACGAGGTGACAAACGATATAATTCGGCTCTTATTGTCTCTGCTACCATTTCTCTCTTGAAGGCCAAAGAAAAAGCTCTAAATTCGCCTGTGGATACATCTAAGTAAGCAAAACAAAGGCTTTGATCAATTATACAGATGTCTGCTAAATAGTTATTTGTACCCTGTTCTAGATAATCATCTTCTAATGCGGTACCTGGTGTAATCACTTCTACAACTTCGCGATCCATAAGACCGCGCTTATTATTAGAAAGTGCCTTTTGTTCGCAAATTGCTACCTTTTTACCAGCCTTAAGAAGTCGAGCAATATAGGCTTTGGCAGCATGATAAGGTATTCCACACATAGGAAGGCCTTGCCGCTTGGTTAAAGTCAGATCGAGAATTGCACTCGCTTCTTGAGCGTCTTCATTGAACATTTCGTAAAAATCGCCCAATCTAAAAAAGAGAATTTCATCGCGATGCTTAGCCTTTATTCTGCGATATTGATCGAGCATCGAGTCTGATTTAGAAGACATGAAGACATTATAGAGAGCTGCTTTTCATAGTACAAGAAGCAGCCTTATTGTATAGACCTCCATATGAATTCTTTATGAATCAATAGAGCGGTTGCGTAATGCTCAAAACAAAATCGAAGGAACCTCCTTTAGTCTTCCATTCGACTTTAGAACCATCATATACAAAACGCTTAGCAAGATAGAATCTAAAAGGAAACTGAGGAATTATAAATCTAGCCCCAAAGCCAACAGAGAAGGCAAAATTATTCCATCCTAAAGTATCACTATTTGTAGAGACTGGTGAATCAAAAGTCATATCAAGCCAACCGTTCTCAGTCATCATTGCTCCAGCGTCAAAAAATCCGTCTAAGCTTAGGATCTGAGGAACTAGAGGAAGATGTAGCTCTAGCCAGTTTTCCCATACAAGGATTCCGTGTCCGTTGTATAAAGATTTCCAACCTCTCATATTGAATGTGCCATCAATATATACCCAGTCTTTTGTAACTTTTAGCGAATTCCATGGTTGAGGGAAAAGTGCCTGAACTCCACTATGAATACCGAGAACTGGTGAGAATATCCAAGTACTTGAGAAAGGAATGGAAAAAAGTGTTGCATATAATTCTGCACGCGTATCAGATCTGATATAGAATTGACGTTCTATTGGCAATAACCCTGTGTAAGCGAGACGTTCACTTAAAAAGTATCCTTTCCCAGGGTTATACCAATAATCCAACTTATTCAGATATACCCGACCAAAAATAGAATTTTTTAATACCCATTGACCATTATAGTCGCGCATTTCTTTTTCGTAAGGGCGATATTTGGCGCTGTCATAGGAAGACATATCTAAGCCTGAAGAAACACCCCCAGAAATTCCCACATCCCCTTGCGATATTTTATGAACATAGCCCATCGAATACCCAAGGCTGAAAGCATAATCATCGTAATCCATCAAGTAAGTATCTGAAACCGATGAAAGAAGGCCATCCCATTCATTTGATCCACTTCCAAGCGCAATAAACGGATCTGGAATGTCTTCCTCAGAGAAAATAGGAGCTATAGAATCTTGTGCAGTCTGAAGGATTGAATGCGCTATATTGAAGCTAAGACTCTGAGATATTCGCTTATTAAAAAGCCAGCTCTGACCAAATGAAGTCTCTAGGCTTTGTTCATCTGGAGAAAGTGTCATATTGACCTGAAGGTTCTTTCCCGTGCCCCCAAGATTCAAGTCGCTAAATTTTACAAATCCTGAGATAGGAAAAGCAGTTTGTTGTCCAAGCCCAGATAGCGTAAGACCAAATTGTATTTGAGATGTGCTCATTTCTTCTACATTTATAACCAGATCCATCAAGTCTATTACACTTCCTTGATGAATCTCAGGCTCGATAGATGAGAAGTATTGAAGGCTATATAGATTTCGTAGTCCATCGATGATCTTTGTCTTTGAAAATACTTCACCAGCTTCAAGCGGTATTTCTCTTGCAATGACATAATCCTTTGTCTTTGTATTGCCCTTGAAGGTAATACTCTCTATATGAGCCCTATCCCTTTCGATGATCGAGATCTTGAATGAAATTTTTCCAGTCTGTTCATCTCGAACTTCAGTCATTGTTATATTATTGAAAATATAGCCGGATTCATAATATAGATCGTCTATTTTTTGTTTGTCAGTAAGAAGGCGCTTCAGATTTATGGGTTCATTCTGTTTTAGAGATATCAAAGAAGCAAGGCGAGATGTAGAAAATATACTATTGCCTTCAAAGACAATATCACCTAATCTCCATTGCTTGCCTTCGGCTATAACAAAAGTTATGTCTATATAGTTTTTCTGACTTTTTTCATCTTTGGAATAATTCTTGATTACATCTATGACTTTAGCATCTACATATCCCTTAGATGCATAATAATCTTCTAAAGCTGTTCGGCTTTCAGCCAGCTTTGATTCTTCGTATGCTCCTTTCTGAAAAAGCCCAGCTTCTTTAAGTGTTACCTGGCCTTTGAGAGTCTGAGAAGAAAATGCAGAATTACCTGAGAATGCGATCTTTCTAACAACAACAGCTGTTCCTTCGGTTACCTTGAATGTCAACACTATTAGGTTAGGATTTCCTGCAGCAGGATTTTTTTCATATTCCACTTTTGCATCGGGGAAACCCTTCTGTAGGTAGAATTTTTGGATCGCAAGTGCATCAGCCTTTGCTTTATCTTCATTAAAAATTGCACCGGTTTTCGAAGAAGCGACATCGAGTAATTCCGACGTTCTGATAGAACTGTTTCCAATGACTTTTATAGAGCTGATAGATGGCTTTTCGATCACTATGAATTTAATTATTATTCTATCTTCTTCATCTCCAGCTGGTAATGCGATAGATTCAATGCTCTCAAACCAATCTAGCGCATAGAGCTTTGCTTGAATTTCTATCCAAATATTCTCAGTAAAAAATGTCCCTATGTAGCCACGCAGCATGGAATCGAGATCATTGCGGTTTGCATAGTGTAATCCATCCCATTTGAATCCAGCTATTTTTTTATTCCAAAACCAATCCTGAGAATTATCTTGGTGAGGAAGCTCTTCTGTCGAAGTCTGAGCGCAAATTATTTGAAAAGCACAAAAAATCATTATGATTGAGATGAAAAGCCTATTCGAATATTTCATTGCTGCTCCTGTATTTTCTCAAAAATTGATACGCCAACTCAAACTAAGGTCTTGGTTATTTAAGGGCATGCCTTCTTTACCAAACGACATACTCCATTTCAAAAGACCAAATGGAGATTGCAGTTCGAGCCCAATTTCTGGATTTAATTGTAAAAATCCAGTTTTCTCAAGCGGGTTCTGCTCTATCCTAAGAGAAAAATGCGCAAAAGCTGAATCGGTTATATATTTTCCTCCAAAAAGCCCTGTTCCAATTAGATACTTCGATAAATTAGTCTGATCCTTATGGGCCTCATCTGTTATATCTAGAAGCCAACGCTGAATAAAAGATGACTGCAGGTAAAGAACATCAAGGCCTAAAGCCTTTTGAACTCGTTGCTCGAATGATCTAAAAACCAAATTATGTGTAAGAAACTCGGAGCTTGCGATTACTGCTTCTTTCAATGTAAGAGGAGTATTCTCTGCTAACTCTGAAAGTGCTAATCCACCACCAAGAAGAGCAAGAAGCTCGATTTGGCTTTTTGGAGGCACCGAAGACAATACTGGATTGAAGTTATCTATAGGAGATTTGTTGGCTGAAAGCGTTATTTTGATCATTCCATCCTTGCTGGGCTCCATCAACTCAGCAATGACAGTCATAACTGGATTGAATTTGGATTGGTTTTCTGAGAGTTCTATTGTGCACTCTTTTATAAAGAAATCTCTCAGGAGATAATATATGTATCCCGAACGAAGCTCAATGCTACCATTTACAGCAAGATCTCCTTTTGCCTGATCGTATTGCACTTTCAAAGTCGAAGTAGGAGATATAGTACCTTTAATAAGTGATATATCCTTGTTGGGTATATACATTTGGACATTTTTTCCAAATGTAACAATTAAATTGAGATAAAGAGGCGAAACTGGAGATTGGGTGTTTTCTGAGAAAACAAAACCATTAGGATCAACTTCAAGTGTCCCATTATCTAGAAGTATATTCCCGCCAATTTCGACAAAATCCGAAGATATTGCTGCTTTTATATCGCCTTTAATCCAAATGCCATCAGTATTCAACCCACCAATAGTTCCTTTTAAGCGCATAGAAGCTTTCTCAAGAGTTGAAAAAAAGACTTTGATATCGCTGAGTTGCCATCTAGCAAGGTTCGCAGTCGCAGCAAGGGAAATATCGCCAGTTCCAATATTCACAATTGTTGGACTTAATTCCACTACCCCATCACTTATAGTAATTTCTGCATTGAAAGGTCCCATTTTTTCTAGAACATATAGATTCGGATCGATAATAAAATTGCTGAATAAGATTCTGCCTTCAATTCTAGGGTCTGATATATCTCCAGAGAGATGCAATACAGCCGATGCGTCTCCCGAGATATCTCGTAAAATATCTTTTGAGATCAAAGCTCCTAGCGATGTTAAATCAATTTTCTCCAAAACAATGTCAGCTGATACTTCGTTTGCTTGGATTTTACCACTAGCTTTTCCTTTGACCTTAAATAAATCATTTAAGACAAGATCAAAATCTGTCATATTATTTATCGAGGCATCGATGCTGTCCCCGTTTGCTTGGCTTAGATGAATCTGTAGGTTGTGTTCCAAATAAGAAATTGAGTAGGTTAGTGGATCTATAGCTCTAGATCCGAATTTTGCTTCAATTATATCCCCGATAATATTAAAATTCTGAGCCATATCTGGTTTAAATATAGAGTCATCCACATTTTCGCCTATGCCTTTCAACCTAGCGCTTAGCAATTGTTTACCAATTACTATCTTAGAATTCAGATCATAGGTGACTTGTTTTGTATCTATATCGTATTCAGCATTTATATTTTCAAATCTATAGTTCTGATAAGAGAAAAATCCAGATTCCAAAGATAAAGCAGAACCCTTAAGCTTTATTACAGCCGAAGCTGAAAAAGATATTCCTTTCATTTCTGCTTTTCTAGTGTTGAATTGCAGACCCAGATAAGATATATCAGAAAGATTGAACTTTTTACCTGATATTAAAATGGTTGCACTTCCCTTTAACTCTATATCTCCAGAAATATTAAGAGTAGATGGCAATATTTCTTCCAATGGAATTGATGATGCGATAATTGAAACTTCAAGGTTGTTGTCTAGAGCTACAATCCTTCCTTCTAGGATTGGCCTATTAGTTTCAATGCTCAGGAATGAATAATTTATTTTTGTATCTTTTAGTAGATTAGCTATCGAAGAATATTGGATAGCCATTGAACCTTTTAGCGATTGTCCAGCATATTGTAAATAATCTATATTGAGATTGGCTTCTTGCTCTCCCGCCGATCCGCTAACCCTTAACTCGGGATATACCCCCTCTCCCTCATACCTCAAACTAATCCCATCTAAACTTATCCCCCAATGCCCACCCTCATACCAACCCCTAGCCTTGCCCCCTAACCTCATTACCCCATCCCCTATCCCTATACCAAAATTATCCATCCCTACCTCCCCCCCTACACGACCCCCAGATACCTCAAATACCCCACTACACTCCTTCCCTACCTCTACTCTTACCTCTCCACCCCTTATCCCTACCCTCACCTCATACCTCATCCCCCCTCCACTAACCTCCCCAGAAAATAACTCCCCCCCATATATCCCCTTACCCCTCAACCCTATATCATAACTACCTATACTTACCTCCAACCCCTTTATCTCATATCCCTTCTCATCCCCTACCCCTTCTCCTCTTATCCCTACCCCTATACCCATCACCTCCCCCTCATACCCTAACCCACTTATACTCCAAGATATCTTCCCTCCCCTCTCTAACCCATATATCCGCCCCCTAACCTTACCTTCTACTCCTCTTACCCCTATGGCCTCCATCACCTTACCTATCCCTACCCCCTCTAACTCCACAACCCCCTCATAACCTCCTAACTTACCTATACTACCCCCTAACTTCACTTCCCCTCCCCCTATAACCCCCTCATACCTTACCTCATAACTTTCTTCCCCTACCTTAACTTTACAAATACCTGCCCCTACCCCTATACCCTTCACTCCCCCTCCCTCTACCCCTATCTCATATGCCCCCCCACCTCCTCTTACCTCCCCTCTTATCCCTATACCCTCTCCACTCACCTCATACCTGCCTACTAACCTTATACCCTCATACCCTACCTCCCCCTCATACCTCACCTTACCCCCACCCTTAACTACACTAACCTCCCCTATATACCTGCCTATATCCCCTACCCCCTTAAGCCTTACTCCTATTCCACCTACCCCTTTACCAAATATCTCTATACCCTCCCCTATTTCAATCCCTAAATCTACCTCATACCCAACTAGCTCCTTACCCTTACCCCCTACCTCTACCTTACCACTTACCTCACTACCCCTTACTAAATTACCCCATACCCCTCCTACCCCTATGTCCTCCCCAGCCCTGTACCCTTCAAATACCCCCTCTAAACCCCACTCCCCACTCTCATACCAACCCCTAACTAAACCACCTCCCCCTTCCCTCTCACACTCTATCCTACTCCCTCGCTTGCTCACCTTAAAACGTTGCTCCACTACACTTAACCCAGAACCCCTCAAACCTATCGCTACTTCCCCACTTATGTCCCCTAACCCCTCCCAAGACCCCTTCAATAACTCCCCTATGTCCACTTCCCCTATCAAATCAGCATATCCCTCTACCTCATACCCTCTTACCTCTAAACCTTGTACCCCTACCCTCAACTCTACTCCCTTGCCCTTAACCCCTCCCCATATCGAGTACTCAGAACCTTCCCCTAAGGCCCCTTCACCCCTCCCACTCCCAATAAATATATACCTCCCCCCTTCTTCCTTGAGATCTATAGACCCCTTAAATCCATACCCTTCCCCTATTACCTCTAGCTGCTCAAATCGTAACCCTCCCTCTCCTGCCGATCCACTAACCCTTAACTCGGGATATA